>JAVKLK010000037.1:0-13638 GCA_031539165.1 Patescibacteria group bacterium
CATCATTCATAGTCTTGAGAAAAGAAATGACGTGAGACTTTCAGCGGGGGTCTTGAAGTAATGCAGCAATATGATCATCGTCCTTTTCAATAGGCAATTCCATGATTTTTGTTCGTGCCTGAATCGTTTGTTTTACTGTTTGTGGAATCAAAGATTCCTCCACGTGAGCTCGTAAATAAGCAGTACTGGTCTTTGTCTCTCAACGAAATACATCAGAAACGGTATTCCATGCTCTTCGAGCTCGCTGTTCAATCCATGACGATATACTACTCTTCGATTCCTCCTCCTTTCTTGAGGGTAATTCAGCTGAGTGCGCCTCGGCTCATCGCGGAGCGAGAGCAGCAATCTGCATCACATCGGATTCTTTCCCGAAATCAAATGAATGAGCGATTCTCTGGCGTTCTGTCATAGTTCCATCCTACACTACTCCCAATTTTCCTGCAAAAAATTGAAAATACCACGCTTTTCTCTACAATGCTCTTTCATCTTTCGCCTATGTCAAAATACGAAATAGTCATGTGACTTGAGACGCATGTTCGCGTCAAATCAGCTACCAAAATGTTTTGTGGATGTGCCAATGCTATCGAACTTGCGGATGAGCCGAATACGAATGTGTGCCCCATCTGCATGGGTATGCCGGGTATGCTCCCTGTACTCTCATCTGGAGTGGTAGATTTGGCAGTGCGAGCATCTCAAGCTCTTCGCATGACAGTACATGAGACATCTATTTTTGATAGAAAGAGCTATTTTTATCCCGATCTTCCTCAAGGATTTCAAATCACTCAGCTGTATCATCCAATTGCTGAAGGCGGAAAGGTGGTCACCTATGTTCAGGGGGCACTCAAAGAATTCCGAGTAAACCGTCTTCATATTGAGACAGATGCAGGGAAGCTCGTCCATGCTGGTACCAAAACTCTCTGTGACTATAACCGAGCAGGGTCTCCTCTGATGGAAATTGTTACAGAGCCAGACTTTAGAAGCAAAGAAGAAGTCATAGCCTACTTGGAAGAACTTCAGAAACTCATGCGTTGGTGCGGAGCTTCCGATGCTGATATGGAAAAATGACAACTCCGGTGTGATGTAAATATCTCCCTGCGTCCTGTAGGATCAAGTGAACTTTGGAATCGAGTAGAACTCAAAAACATTAACTCTTTCTCTGCAATCGGAAGAGCGATTGATGCCGAATTTGCGAGACAGGAAGAAATCTATGAATCCGGAGGAAAGGTAACCCAAGAAACTCGAGGATGGGATGACGAACACGGAGAAAGTCACTCTCAGCGATCTAAGGAAGATGCCATGGATTATCGATATTTTCCTGAGCCTGATTTACCCCCTCTTGTGGTTTCGCCAGCTTATATTGAAGAACGGGCTATCGATGAGCTTCCTATTGATAGACGGACAAAATACGTCACTCAGTACGGACTTCAGCCAGATGATGCTCGAATTCTCTCAGAAGAACGACATATATCTGACTACTACGAAACACTCGTTGGACTATCAGAAGACCCCAAAAAGGCCTGTTCTTATATCACCACGGTACTCTTTGCTCTCTTTGAAGCAAATCATATGCCCATTGATATGACTCGTCTCCTCTTCTCCATAGAAGAGTTGGCTAAAGTAATTCGCCTGGTGCAAGCAGATGAGCTCTCAAGCACTAATGCAAAAGAAGTTATATCTGAATTGTTCCTGAATTGATGAAATACAGATGAAATCATTTCAAGAAAAGGACTGAAGCAGATGAACGATACTGGAGCTCTTGAATCAATTGTCGATGCGGTAATCGCGGGGAATGAATCGCAAATTTCTGAGTACAAAGCAGGGAAGACTGCTCTTTTTGGATTCTTTGTATGACAGTGTATGAAAGCCTCAAAAGGACAGGGAAATCCAAAGATTTTTACCGATATTCTCAATACAAAGCTCGGGAAGTAAGAGTTTCTCGACTAAAAACTATCGATTCGATTGTGTAGAGGCAAGAAATGCCTGGAGTTCTTGTTCTCCCGCTTTTCGGAGCTTGTTTCTTCTTGCTCGTATCTCCGCAAGATATGCCATGTATCCCGTTCCACGTAGCGGAGGATTCCATCCGAGATGCTCTCCGAGAAAATGAAGAAGTTTTGCTGCACGTTCATGAAGAACAGGGGGGAGAGAGAAGAGACTATTCATGTATATTTTCAAGAGATGTCATCCTGATGCAGATTGTGAGTGAATTATCTCTGGCGCTTCTCGAAGAAGAAAGGATCGTATTTCTGATTCAGAAAAGGTTCCTTCTACAAACAATTGAAGCTGGGAACATCCTCGTTGAAAAGTGGTTGTATCAGCAAGAAGGGACAAAAGTCGACTTAAGAGAAGCTCAGATTCATTCTTTTTAGTACTTGAGTACGAGTAGAGCAAGAGATTCTCCGTCAAACTGGCAAGTTTCCCCTGAAGGAGTTCGTTAGCCCGTTCAAAGTACTCTCGAGAAAGACGAAGAGAGCCGCGACCTACATCGTACACATCTGCACCCCTAGATTGAAGAAGTAACGCAAATACTCCTGATTCCCCAGGAAGAAGAGTTCCTTCTTCCTCACACAAATTAGAACGAAATCGAAGAGATCCTGGAATAGATTTTAGTTCCGCTGGCTGAAACACTCAAGCTTCAAAGTCCATCCAATACAGAGTTTCTCAAAAAAGTACCACAAGATTTGCATGGTGGTCCATCGCATACACCAAGTAGGGAATATTCAATTGTTTGAGCACGGCACTCGCAAGATATACTTTGCCAAAGCAAAGCATCATTCGATCTTGGAGATATTCCTTCGGATAGGCTGATTCGTATCTCCATGGATACAGCTGTAACTCCCGAACGAGAATACTCGTTGTAAGTAAGCGGTAGGTAAAAGCGTATTCTTCACTCTGAGTAAAGCGCTCGGATTTAGAAGTAGCTCCAATTCTTTTTAAAAAATTTTGCTTCTGAGTTGGGAAGGATGACTCCTCTATTTCTGCACTGTAAATACGGATATTAGACGGATAGTACTGGTTACAGGCTCGATTTTTCTGAGTCTTGCTTCCAAAAGGCAAGACCTTCTGAGTGTTTATATCCATATGCCTCCGGTATTCTGCCTTATTCGGTACAAGAATTTTTTGAATAACTTGCTCACGACCTGCATCAAATATCGAAGATAGAGCCTGTGTAGTTGTAGAATGAATATCAAATGTGCTCCGAGTATCCGAAGGTGACTTTTGTAAAAAAGGGATTGAGTGAGAAATCCCTTCTGGATGAATAGAAAGGAAGTCTTGAAGAATCGATCTCATAAATTACTTATAAATAAATAACTTATTAAGTCAATTCTCAGTATTCTCGACTCTCCCTTAGGTATAGACTAATAGAAATCCTCCGGTTTGGTAAGCTTAAGAACTGCTTCGAGCATGGCCTTGATGTCCTTAGCATCGTCTGGATTCAAGAAAAACTCCGTTCCTCCGCTCATGAGGTGGAGGTACTGTATATCGTGGTGGAGCTTGAGGAAGTACCCATACAGGTACTGAAGCTCTCGGATATCTTTCTCGGAATGGCGCGTGAGTCCTTCTGTTTTGAGAAATTCAAGACGATCTATGATATTTGTCGGAATATCTTTTACAAACAAGGGGTGCGTCTGTGTGTCTCGAATTCTTCGAACCAGAGCATACGCAAGACTATACTGAACCACTCGGAGTGGGCCTGCCTTGAATCCCTCGGAGAGAGCATTGGGAACAGGGGAATAGGGTCCGAAATGAACACATTCTCCCGTAGGGGAAAACTCTGGAATAAAGTGACTCTTAAAAGTAACACGACCTATACGCACCACTCTTCTGTGGACATCAAGACGTTGTTTGAAGTTTCTTCCAATTCGAGAATCTTGAATAATCTCTTGAGAAACCTGCTCTCGCCCCTTGTCAATAAGTTGCTCATTTCCCCAAAGATGGTAACTATCCCAAATTCGAGTAGGAAATGAGAGTCAATCTCGACTCTCAAAGAGAGCAAGCGTATCCGTCTCAATACACTTTGTCTCAACATTATCGATGGGTCCTGAAGAAAAACTTCTTACCCTCTCAAGTATCTCCTTTGCCAGAGGCGTGCTCGCATTCTGTCAGACAAGTCCGATATATTCGATATTGGAGCTTCGACTATCGAAGAGCTTGTTCTCCGCTCGTCCGTCGCTTCCTGTAGTTGATATGGCAATATCCTCTGCCGAAGCATCTTTGAGTATAGCATGAAGTTGTTTTTTGACTCGTTCTCTCCGATCTTCTCCATTCTGTTTGCTGATTTGAGCATAATGAAATACGCCCTCTTGAGAACTGGTGACGCACAAGTGTCGCGAATCTGCCATACTAGGAAAACTATATCACCCTCCTATACTGCATCATTTCTGCAATCCTGTCGAATTTTTCGGTACTTCTAAAACTGCCTCCATGCAGCTTTTATATGAACTTTTCGGTAGCTGTCAATATCTCGTATCCCGTCTCTGTGACAAGAATGGTATGTTCAAACTGAGCAGAAAGTGATCCATCTTTCGTACGAACGGTCCACCCATCTACTGGATCAAGCTTCGTTTTATATCCTCAAGCATTAATCATGGGCTCTATGGTAAATATCATACCAGGAACCATAGTATGCCCCGAACCTTTTGGTGCTCGATGATAAATAATCGGCTCATCTTCATGAAAAAGGATGCCCACACCATGCCCCGTATATTCTCGTACAACGGAATATCCATGAAGCTCGGCGTATCGAGCAATTTCATAGCCTATATCTCCCGTCTTCGCTCCAGGACGAACTACAGATATTCCAATATCGAGGCATTTTTTTGTGACATCTATCAAATCCTGTGCCTTGGGAGATATTGCTCCAACCGCATACATTCTTGAGGCATCTCCTATATACCCATCCAAAATAGTAGAGGCATCGAAATTAAAAATATCACCCTCTTGCAGAATTTCACTCTTCTTCGGTACACCATGACAGATAACATCATTCACCGAAATACACGCATATTTTGAATATCCTCCAGCACCCCATCGGTTGTTTCAGAGATAATTAATACACGCCGATTTCCCCCCGTGTTTCAGAACGAAGCTATTCGCGATATGATCGAGTTCTTCCGTGGAAATTCCTGGTCGAACATATTCCCCTATCATATCCAATACGGCAGCATTGAGCTGGCACGCCTTGCGGATACCTTCTATTTCCTCTGGAGTTTTTATGAGAATGCCTTTGAGGCTTCGTTGTTTTGACATACAAGATAGGAAGACAAGTGACGGAGCATTCTAGGATAATTCTCGATAATTCAAACTTTTATGTTCTTGCATAAGCGTACAGAGTACTCGACGCTCCTGTTCCCACATCTGCACATAGTCTTCGTCCGTCTCATGGTCATATCCAAGAATATGAAATATTCCATGTACCAAGAGGCGGTAACACTCATGCTCCTCGGAATGTCCGAATTCTTGAGCCTGCTGAGCAATACGAGATGCGGAAAATACGATTTCCCCCACCACATCTTCGGGTGTATTTGCCTCAAAAGAGTCAAAGTAATGAAACGAGAGGACATCCGTTGTGGCATCAATTCAGCGATACTGAAGATTCAAAGCTTGCATCGCATCATCTTCCAAAACTGCAAGGTGAATCGTTCAAAAATGAGGGGGTTCACTCAGAGAAATAGCACGCTCTATGCTCGTAAGCACCAATGGGTCAAGCGGAAGGGGGAAATCGAGCGGAACAAGGTGAAACATGGGCAATCAAGATATCTAACGAACTCGGTATCGAGCCAGTCCTGGTTGAGGAATAAATACTATTTCTTTCTCACAAGAAGAAGGGGTGCTTGTATACTCAAAAGCAGCACGAGTGACTCAAGCGACTGGTGTAGTAACGGTAAACGTGGCAGCGTCATACTCCGATGCTGCTGTATCAAGTGCGATAGGAGAGACACTTCCTGAAAGGGTTCGGGTAATACGAGAGCCCTTTGGAAGAATAATCCGCATAAATTGAACATTATCTCCATTTCCTTGAACAAATAGTTCATGTTCGTGCGTTTTGGGATCTATTCCATAATCATAGAGCATTTTTCTCATTTTTTCCCGTTCAGAAACCGTGAATGTATGAGTACTCTCCATTTCAAAACGATTGGTAAATGTACACCCGCTTCCCCCCAGAGGAGTAAGGGTAAAGGCTCGATTCATGTATCGATCCGATTTATTCCCAGAAAGAGAAGTGAATACGGGATAGACAAAATTATCTGGATTATTTCGATACGGCACATCTCAGAAAATATTTTTTGCAAAGGCATTCGCTCATTCATCCCGGAATGCTGCAAGAATTTGTTTTGCTGCCACTTCATCCTGGAGAATCTTGGCATAGGTATCAAATGCCCCCACTTCGACCATGCGCTTTTCGATTGCCTCTATCGCAGTAAAGAGGATATCTTTTGCACTACTTTGACGACCATACTGCCCCTCTACAAGAACAGAGAGAACGAGAGAAAATGAATCAGCCCGCAAAGGTTCTTTGATTTTTGGAACGGTAACTGGCTCAATCACTTGAAGAATTTTCTCCACTACACCCTGATTGATAGCAATGAGTCAGTCAAGAGTACTTCCACCAGCCCGTTCATACATTCGGCTCACGGTGGTAAATGTTTGAGAGAAGTCCGGATAGTAGTTTGCATCTCGCAGTCCGAATACCTTGGTAATTTGATTGATTCCTGGAGGAGGGGTTTCTCCATAAGGAAATAAGTGCCAATCGTAGAAGTAGATGTCTTTCTTTTCGTATTTTTCGAGTCTTCCCTTATAGAAGGTAAGTTCAATGGCACTTCCAGGAAATCATCCATTTGCTCGAAGCTCGTCTCGGTTTTGGTTCAGAATGAGGTAATTCATCGGTTTTCTGTCTCCAAAAAGAGTCAGAAGATGTTCTCGGTTATGAGAAATATAGCGAAAACTCGAATCAACGAGCCCCAGTATCTGAGAGATTTTCCGCAATTCTTCATCCTTTTTCGTATCGCCCGTAGAGGAAATCGAGGCATAGTGAAACTGGGCAACAGCAATAGAATCCTGAAGAGCAGACAACATCTCTGAGTTCTCTTTTATGTATCCAGTAATATTTGCTGAAGTATGCGTGAGCAGGCGAGGGTCAAGATAGGAAAGCTCTCCCGTGAAACTACTGGGGAGGTTTTGGGCAAGGAAAGTTCTCAGAATATCAATCTTTTCTGCCGCATCCATGAGAGCCAATCATCCTTCTATTGCATGGTCTGCATTGAGAAGAGATTCATTTGATACAAGCCCCGCCGTAATAAGCCCATGAATGGGAAAGAAACTTGCTTTTGCTATGAGAAAGTGTTCGCGTATTTCTCCCGTCTTTTGTGGAATTTGACTCTGGGTACTTGGAAGAATGCTGAGTTTTTCATACGCTCGAAGTGTCTGAACTTTTGCAATATACCCCAGACCCCCGAGAGCCCCAATACAAAGAATTCCCCCCAGACAAATTACTCATCCAATTCGCACAATTCTCTTACCATGTTTTATGCGGATATGTCTCGCTCGGCGAGCAAGGGTTTTTTCAAGTTCGTATATGTCAGGATGAAGAGCGGATGGGGGATGACTCAGAAGCTCTCGAATATCGATACTATTTTCTGGAAGTACGGGCAAGTCTCGACACAAAGAAATCCTCGCCATTCGTACTTGTACTGCTTTTTTCGTGAATGAGAAAAGGGGAGAGGTAAAATCTGATGTTCGATAGAGATCAAGAAACTCTTTTGAGTGCGGATGTGAAATTCGAATGGAGAGACGACGAGAAAGTCGGATAGGGGGAATCGCTGTTTCTCCTTGGTATTTCTGGATATCGTTAAATCAATGAGAGCTATTGTGGTCCACAGCAACTGGATCCCCGAAGTGAAAAAAATGAGATACATCAATCGTATTCTCTCACACACGGGACCCTAAGTCGTTAATAATTCCAGCCGAAAGTATCGGTGGCACTTCTTCTTCCAGAGATTCTTCGTGCTCTTGAAAATGCGGAATCTCTGATTCGTGAGATTCGTGAGAATGGGCGTGCTCGTCGTGCGAAGACGGATGCGACATAATTATCTTGAGTAGTAACTGAGTTAGAGTATAGTGAGGCAACGCATTTTCGCTAGTTCTATCCTACAAAACTTTTACCCCGTTTCTCAGCATGACTTCGACTTCATTTACTTGCCCTCATTGTGGACATGCGATCGATATCTCTCAAATTGAAGAGCATCAAATTACAGAACGACTTCGAGAACGTCAGGCTGAAATTGAAACGCGAGCAAAAGCCGACGCCGATAAGCGAGCTCTTGCTTGGGCACAAGAGCAAATCCAAAAAGAAAAAGATGCGGCAAAGATGCAGGCAGAACGACAATCCATAGAGTTGGAGGAATTACGGAAACGGGATGACGAAGCTCGGAAGAAAGAGCTCGATTTTCTCAAAAGAGAGCAGGAGATGGAGCATCGCCAGAAAAATCTTGAAATCGAGAAAGAGCGCGCGCTCATAGAAATGCGGAAAAAAATGGAGGGAGAACTCGAGAGTGAGCTCAAGAAAAAACAATCCATTGAAATAGAACGAATGCAGTTGGAGTATGACAAACGCTCGGCGGAACTCCAAAAACAACTAGAGATGACTCAACGAGCCGTAGAAGAGGCGAATAGAAAAGCAAATCAATGATCGATGCAAATACAGGGAGAGATTCAGGAAGATGCCTTGAAACAACTCTTGGGAACACACTTTCCCGTAGATATAATAAGCGATGTCGAGAAGGGAATTAAGGGAGCAGATTTGGTTCAGGAAGTACGCAACGAATTCGGTCAATCCATCGGAATTATCGCATGGGAATCAAAAAATACAAAGGCATGGTCTGATAGTTGGGTAGATAAGCTCAAAGAAGACCGACTTAGAGTAAACGCAAGTGTATCGGTTATCGTTTCGTCTGTTCTCCCTGAGTGAATTCATCGATTCGGAATGTATCGTGATATATGGGTGACTGAGTACGACAGCGTACTTCCTCTTACAATCGCGATACGAGCACACATGATTGAACTTGCGAAAACAAGAAATAGTTTGCGAGGGAAAGATGAAAAAATGGAGGTGCTGTACAACTATCTCATCTCTCCAGAATTTAAGGCGAAGATAGAAAATATTGTTGAAGCTTTCGCTACACTAAAAGACGGCCTTGACCAAGAAAAGAGAGCCATGGAACGAATCTGGAGTGCTCGAGAAAAACAGCTTGCACGAGTAATCGATAATACTTCTCGTATGTACGGAGATATGCAGTGACTCCTCGGGTCACAACTCCAAAAAGTGCCCTATCTAGAGCTTCCAGAAGGAGAGCCTCCTGAAGAAAATACTCCATAAATATCTGGTGTTTTATCCAAAGTATGCCTACAGTCCTTGAACAAATACGAGAATGCGAGTATAGGGAACAACGATATCGTGCCCAAGCTCTCTGCGCTGATCCGAAGCTTCGAGCTGAACTCTTCGGATATATGGTTTCATTGGGGGATATTGAACTGGCACGACAGATTTTCGGAGAGGCTGTTCAGATAACGCTTGATCAAATTGAGATTCAGTTGGAAATCCCCGAATCGATTATTCAGATTCCTTCTTCATTTGTTTATAGGGGAGAGCCCGGATTGTCTCACGAACTCGATATATCAGCTTTCTCTCAGAAAGAACTCTCACTATTGCTCCAGGTATTCTTTCAATCCGTGTATGAACGAGAAAGAGTGATAGATTTGGTATTTCATAAAAACAATTTTCTCCGAAAAACACAAACAGATATTCTGGATGTGTTACAAAAAGCGGAGGAACTTTTTCGGACAACTGACACAACTCGCTCTAAGGTGACCCTTACCCTTGTATCGCCATCGCAAGATTCGCCTACTCCAGAACTTCCTTTCGAACACGAAGCAGCAAACGATTCTCATTTCACTCCTCTCATCGATAGGATCTTTCAACTTGAACCGAGATATGCCGAATATATCCATGAAATATATTAATCTCGTCTCGAATTCGCTGAATCCATATTTTGCCAAATGGTCATGTTTCTCCCTGAAATGCCAGAAAATCAAGCATGGGCCATGGATCCGCTTCATATGCAATTCTATGTTACTCCTGCAATTCAAGAAAAGATAGAACTCCTGAAGAGCATTTGTGAATTCCACGGATGCATCGATACACACTACCCGCAACTTCACCAATATATCGAGGATACGGTGCTTGCTTGGATTTTTGCGTACAAAGGATTTTGTGCTCCCAAAGAGATGCTTCGACTCAGACAAAAGAAGAATTCTACCGATATACGGAATACTCGATAGTTCGTTGCAAAGAAGGTCATACTACTGTTTGACGCACTATCGACTCCTCTGGAATAGAAGAGCTTCCCGATGCAACGAAAAAATACGCAGAATACTCTCGAGACACTATTTCTCCCTGAGTAGAGCCCGTCAGAGTGACTCCCGTGAAAGCAAGATCCGAACGATATGTTCCAAATCCACATCATTGAGTACTGTACCATACTGCCCCCGTGGAACCCCGGTATGACTGGAGCGGAGAGGAGAGAAGGCAACTGCGGATTCCCAATTCTACCATATCAAATTCCTGATTCCGATTGAGTGTTGTAGCCTGGTTTATTCCTCCTTGAAACAGCAAAAAAGTCCCCACAAGAACCACAGAAGCGAGGGCTCCTGCCACGAGAACTTCTATGAGAGTAAAACCTCGATTTTGCATACGCTGATTGTACCTTATAATGCAGGCATGCAAATTTTTATCTACTGCGTATTTGGTTGCCTCATAGGAGTGGCTTTGACTTGTCAAATAGTCCTCATGGTTTTGCAAAGACGAATGCGCCATATGGAAAAACGAATTCTCCATCGATATCGCTCAAAAATTGATAAGATTCCCGCTCTTCTGAGTGTGGTCCGTCAGCATTCAAAAAAGCTGGAAGACTACAATGAACTTACCGATCTTCATAGAATCGCCATCATTTCTCCTTCAAAAACTATTTATGACGTTCTGGAAATAAATAGTCATATCACCGATAGGTTTGGATTTCTCATGAGACTCGCACTCTCAATCAAAGACACAGCTCGTGATGGCAACTTTATCACGATACGAGAAAATATTACCACTCTTGAGGGGCAGATTCGAGAACTTATCTCTCAGTATATCGGACTGACTCGATCCTATAACAATGTGATTCGAGCAAGAGATTATACGGTATTTGGAGCGCTCTTTCCTTGAAACAAGAAACCCCTATTGTCAGGACGATAGTGGGGTGCTTCGGATAAGTTTTGCGCCATCTTTTGTGTCAACGACTTTATATCCTTTTGATTCGATTTCAGATCGCTTAGAGTCAGCAAGTTCGTAGTGTTTTTGTTGTTTTGCCTTCTCTCTTTCTTGAAGGAGTTCTCGAACTTCTTCGGGAATTTCTTGCTGTTCCAGTCGAGAAAAATCGAAGATGCCCAATACCGCGTCAAAACTCTTGAGAAGCTCAATAATCGATTGAATCTCTCCTTGGTAGAGCTCGGTTTCATCGAGTACTTTGTTGAGATCTCCTATGAAGTCATGCACTCGAGCCAGTGCTTCAGGGGTATTGATATCATCCTCAAGATACTCGACAAAATCTATCATGGCAATCTGTACAAATTCTCTCACATCGGCTCGAAATTTTCATTCTATTCGTGGAAGGTGAGCCAAGCGATCGAGTACTGCATCCAGTCCAGTCAGTGTATTTATTGCCGCAGTAAGGGAGGCAAAAGTGAAATTCGTATTTTCGCGATACTGACTCGTGAGGCAGAGGAGTCGAAATGCACGCGCTACTTGTTGGTGGGTATGCTGGGGGAAGTGCTGATATATATCCCGAAGTGTATAAAAATTTCCTGCAGATTTCGCCATTTTTTTGCCATCTACCAACAAATGTCCTGCGTGCATCCAATACTTGGCAAAGGTCTTCCCGGTAAAAGCTTCCGTCTGAGCAATTTCATTTTGATGGTGAGGAAAGACTAAATCCACCCCTCCCATATGGATATCTATCTGAGGGCCAAAATATCGCATATTGCACGCAGAGCACTCAATATGCCATCCCGGTCTTCCTAGCAAAGTCACTGTCTCTCCTCAGATTACAAACGACGCATCCCATCGATTTGGTCCATCAGAAGTTTCATTATAGGCCTTCCAAAGCACAAAGTCCGCTGCAGAATCTTTCGCGTATTCATCATTATTCACTCGTGCCCCAGCTTTCATTCCCTGCATATCCAAGTGAGCCAGTTGTCCGTAGGTCTTGTGTGTTGCTATAGAGAAATACACGGATCCATCTTCTGCAAGATAAGCATGCTTTGAGTCAAGGAGTCCCTGAATAATGCGAACCATGTCGTCGATGAGTTCTGATATCGGTACAACCGTATCAGCAGGAATAACCTGCAAAGCACGGAGATCTTCAAGAAATGCGTCCGTATATCTCTGCGTAAAAGTCTGAAGAGGCTCTCCCGCCTTCATACTGTCTCGAATCGTCTTATCGTCGATATCGGTGAGATTCATCGTAGTTCTCGCCTTGTATCCCAAAAAGCGTAACGTTCGCACAAGAAAGTCTTCAAAGAGAAATGTTCGGAGATTTCCAATATGTGCGTAGTTATACACGGTTGGACCACAATAATACACTTTTACTTCATTTTGAGAGAGCGGCTTGAATGGCTCAATACTCCGGGTAAGTGTATTGTATATTTGAAGCATGGGAATAATAATGAGGTTTCAGAGTAGCGAATTCCTCCTTTTTTTCAACAAAAATCAAGTAAGAGTTTGGCAGGAGGCAGTTCCCCTGTATACTGCAGTCATATGAAACGCCATGAAATCATAGCTTCCGCTCTTCAGGTGCCCGTTGATGCCGGGATATTCTTCGGCGCGTTTTTTCTCGCTCGAAACATACGAGAAGTGACCGATCTCATCCCATGAGTTCAGCTCCCTATTCAGAGAATCTCCGAAGATGCCCTTTGGGGATTTGCGCTTGGAGGAACCATTTTATTTGTCTTGATTCAGGCAATACGACGAGCCTACCAATACAATGAGTCACAGTCCTCTTGGAGCACCATTGTCCACACCCTCACTTCTTCCGTTACATGGTTTCTCTTCTTCACGGCAATAGTATATCTCGGAAACGAGTACCTCTACACCGTTGAGATACCTCGTTTGGTTATATTCTTTGCCCTCTGTCTTGGATGGATTGGGGTGAGTATTGGTCGGGCTCTCATTCATAGAATTCTCATACTTATTCATCAGTACAGTTTACTCGAAAAAACAAAAGTGGGCTACATCGGGGATGTGAGTCGTCAAATCCTGGATGAATACCGAACACAGTCTCACATTATTCTCGTTGCAGCCACACAAAAGAATCTTGCTTCTCGTATCCGCAAGAGAGAGGTGGATAGCATCATCTTCTGATCCGATCAGAAGATGGAAACCCTCCAGTCCATGATTCAGCTCTGTAAGATATATTGAGTCGTTCCTCGGATTGCTCAACTTCCCGATACACTCCTCCCTCCAAGTAGCGTGGAATTCATAGGGAGCGTTCCTGTGACGGAGTTGCATTTCGTACGCATTACTGCATGGGGGAGAATCCTGAAACG
>JAVKLK010000038.1:0-27996 GCA_031539165.1 Patescibacteria group bacterium
AAAATTAAAAAGCCCTTGACGAGATTTTTTGTATAAAAAATTTGTACACCTTGCCAGAGTGCAGTGCTATCACAAAAGATAACTGCAATGTTAAAAAGTTTAGAGGTGAGTTTTTGACAAAATTTATGAGAGTTTCTCCATCAAGTGAGGCCACAAAAAATCCCCCGCACCGACAATACTCCTTTCTTGTCGTATGGTGGGGGGTAGAGAAGCAAACGTCCGAGATTCAGAGTCTGAACTCGTTCGAACTGCTGAGGTAGTAATCCTCTGTTTCATGGCGAATGCCGTTGCCGCGCAGGCGAACCACAGCGGCCATGCCGGTATCGATCTGAAACGATACGTACCCTTGGGAGTCGGTAATTTTCTCGCCGGTAAGTCCAGAGGACTCCTTGCGGTAGAACACACTCACCCCGGATACGGGTTTACCACCTTTGAGTACACGAATCTGTACTGCCATAAATGCCTCCTTTGCATGTGTTTGGCATGATTACTCTACAATAATTCTATTGTGTTGGCAAGAATTAGGAATCTTTTAAAGAGTCCATGCCAGAGGATTCTATTTTCCATAGAAGTTCATCTCGTTTATAAGAATTTTTTTGCGGGTCTAAATGACTCTTTTGCATGCTTCCATTCGGAGATGAAAATTTGTTTTTCTCTTGAGAAATTCTATACTTGCCTTCTAGTTTATTTTATTTTCAATAGATGAATTCTTATTCGATATGATCCGCGAGAAATTCGGATAGCTTTATTGAAATAGTTCAATCTTCCTTAATACAGAGAAATCCCGCTAAATATGCGGGCTTTTTAAGCTCTCTGCACAAGTTGGATATTGTGCTTGGATTCATGAGGGTTCCACAAAGGAAGCTGAGACTGAGAATATTCTACCTCATTTATTATTTTATGCGCGTAATTGATGATGTCGTGGATGACGATATAGCCGATATGCTCCTCGAGCAAAGAATTATGTTTACAGATGCTATTATAAAGCTTCTTGAACAAAAAAATCTCACAAAGGAAGAAGCTGATTTAATCGGGGTAACCAAGGTAATGTGGGAAGAGATAGAACGTCATGTTTGACTAGTGGATTCCGAAAAAACCATTCTTTCAGGCTGCCTTAAAATAGTGGCAAGTATGAAATATGATATGGATAGAATCACCGGAGAATTTCCATTTCAGAGCGAGAGCGATTTGAAACAACATTTTCATATGCTTGATATTGAGGGGACCATCTGACCAACTGCAGCAATTCTTGGTTTAAGCCCTCAGGAAAGCCTTGCCATGCTTACTCCTTTATGAGAGGCTTCAAGAATTGCGTATAATTTGAGAGATTTACAAGAAGACGTTTCAAAAAGATTGTATAATATTTCGATAGAGGAGATGAGTGAGTTTGGGATTCAATATTCTCAAGATGGAACTCTTTTGAGGAGTGCAGGTCTTCGAATGTGGATAGCTGAGCAAAAGAGGCAAATGATTCAGAAAATGTTTGAAACGAGAAACAGGCTCCGAGAAGAAAGGATATCCTTATCTTATTCTGATAGTTGAGTTCTCCGAGAGGGCTATAATTTTATTCTTAGGAAAATTATTCTCCCAAAGATGTATGAGAAGGAGATTTATTCTGTACATAGCCTTGCGATTGAGGGGACCACATCTTCTTTTCTAGTGGTCAATTTGTAAGCGCCCCCCTTTACCTAGAGGGGCGCTCAGGTTTTTCGGAGGGCACAAAAAACCTGAATATCTATCCAGATTCGTAAAACAAAGTTGAGAAGTATTTAGAATTGTGGTCTTTGTATGTGTTTTGATGGTGGTGTTCGTCGGGAGTATTTTGAACACTTGATTTCCACGATACAGGATCTCGATTTTGGCTTAATGAAGAAATTTGAGCGGTATGCCTAGTTTGATCTTGGAGGTTCTGAAAATTTCAAGATCGCACTGACGAAGAAGGAGTGGGTGTGGTATGGAATTGAGCAATTAGGGTAGAGTTCTAAGTAGTCATTTTTTTGCAAAAATCTAAAATTTATGAGAAACTATACAAGTTTCATTATCTCTAACTTGTTTTAAGTATGACCGATAAATGCGAGGCTGCAAAAGAAGCGGGGAAGAAGCGTAGAACTGTCTGAAATATTGAGGTGGACGGAAATAACCGCGAGAACGTAAATCTTTCGGCTGGAAACGTTGATATTTCTGGGAATAATCTTTCAAACGTGGTTGTAAATGCAGGAAATGTTGATATCACTCGTGACAATGAAGGAGTTATAACCTCCAGAGCTGGAAACGTTGATATCCGTGGAAAGAATGCCCCCTGAGCTCACGTATGTGCTGTAGCTGGAAATATTGACGTAGGAGTGAACCAATGAGTGCTTACCGTAAAAGCAGGGACACTTAAAATTGGAAATTTACTTTCTGTAACCGCGGGGAACCGAAATTCCAGCACAGCCATTTCCTATGGAAACAATTCCGTAACCGTTGACGGAAATAATGTGTCTATTTCCGGATCTAGTACGGTTTGCATCAACGGTGAATGCATGACGATGGAAGATGTTCGGAATGCTAAGAAAAAGAAAGCTGAAAAGAGCAGTTCTAACTCAATCAACCCGGAACTTTCCGTCAATAATGAACTGCGTTTCGATCTTACAGCATCAAGAGTGGAATATAAAGGCGCTCAATATTTATTGGAGGCGGGTGGGGATAAGAAGCTTGGTGATTATGTTTTCCGGAAAACTCCTGCTAACACAGTAGAAGTTCTCTATAAAGGACAAAAAATAACCTATTCTTCGCAAGAAGGCGCTCGGGTTGAAGCAGTAAAATAATGAAATGAAGGCTGAAAGACTAAAAAAACGCAGTTCATAACTTGATCTGCGTTTTTTTGATGGAATTCATTGGCTCCATCTATCTGATTCGAACTATGGTGGCGAGGAGTAGAATCGAACTACCGACACAAGGCTTTTCAGGCCTCTGCTCTACCACTGAGCTACCCCGCCAAAGGGAATGTGCCCGCGTATCTTATGAAAAAGTACACGGAGCGCAAACATTTTTTCAAAAACCCTTTAGCTCACTTCTTTTTCTCGCGGTACAAACCCCGTCCATCGTTTCTTCGCCCATTCAACCACATGATGCGGATCAGACACGGAAAGTTTGGTATCAATTCTCTTCCCAGAAATCTCGATATGAATAGGAGTGAGTCCGGGTTTGCTCATGAGAAAAGATTTTAGGTCAATGAGGTCTTGCTTACTTGCTCCACTTGGAATCGGGAGTAAAAAGGGCTTCATTTGGGCTTCATTCCCCCCCAGAGCAGCGATTCTATTGAGTTTTCCTCGCACTCGATGAGACGAATCAAATAAATCCATTTCCTGTGCTTGTTTCCGAAGAGTAGAGATAGAATGAGATTTAATCGTGCTTGCCACCACAGAGATTTCCCCATTTTCTGAATTGCATTTTAGGAACCCTTCTACCAGAAGGACGGAGTCTTCTATCAAAAGAGGGCTCAGGATATCGTAATCCTTCGGAAACACGACAACACTGAATTTGAAGTCGATTCCTTCACATTGTCCAACTGCCATGAGTTTCCCTGTCTTAGTCTGAATTTTGCGAATTCCTGTGAGAAGTCCGAGGTATTTGACGCGTGTTTGTTTCTCGCGTTCTTTTTTGACGGGTATATCGGCTTCAGGGGTTGGCACGTTTATAGGGGCGACTCTTTGCATCCCGTCAGTTCCGAGAGCTGGTGAAACTGAGCGATCCTCTCCCATTCATTCTTCTGGTGAAATAGGAGTCTCCTCCATGGCAAATGCACGATTTTGCTCTGAGGTTTCAAAGTCTTTCAAAAATTGCAGAGCGAATTCACGACCAATCGATCGTTTATCAATGAAGGGTTTCAGTCCATCAAGCCCATGACCAGAAACACTGTATCCAATGCTTTGCTTCTCTCCTTTGATTCTCTCTTCAAAAGACATGGGCTCTGAAGTCTCAAGGCTGAACTGCAGGTGTCAGAAATCCGAATTTTCTGGGAGGTCGAAGAGTCCGATTTGAGAGCTCTCCTTTTTCTTTTCTAACTCTTTTGCATAAGCAGTCATCTTGCTGATGGATTTCATCAGACTAGCCCGTTCTCCAAATCGGTCGAGCGCTCCCGAGAGAATGAGTGCCTCAAGAGACTTCTTGTTGATAACATCGCCGTTTGTTCGGCTCATAAGCTCAAGGAGCGACTCGTAGGGTTTATCTTCTCGTCCTTTCCGAATTGACTCGATAGGACCATCTCCGAGTCCCTTGACTGCCTTCAATCCAAAACGAATGTGGTGTGCATCGATATAGGTGAAATGCTTTTTTGATTCGTTTATGTCAGGGGGAAGTATTTCAATTCCCTTGCTCGCACATTCGTCAATTTCCAGAGTAATTCGCTCGGTATCATCTTCATCCGATACCATGAGAGCGGTCATGAATTCAGCAGGGAAGTACGCCTTAAGATAGGCGGTTTGATAGGAAATCATGGAGTAACATGCCGCATGTGATTTGTTGAATCCGTATCCAGCAAATGGCTCGATAATATCTTCGAATATATAGCGTGCGAGTTCCCCCGTATGTCCTTGAGCATTTGCAGCAGTAATGAACTTTTCTTTTTGCTCCATGAGGAGGTCCATTTTTTTCTTTCCAATCGCACGTCGGAGAATGTCCGCCTCACCGAGAGAGAATCCCGCAAATGCCTGAACCAATTGCATGATTTGCTCTTGATATACCGCAATTCCCTGAGTTGGACGAAGAATCGCCTCAAGCGATGGATGAGGGTAGGATACTTTTTCTTTCCCGTGTTTTCGTGCGATATACGTTGGGATATAGGCAAGAGGACCAGGACGGTACAGAGATACCATTACGATAATATCTTCGAAGGTATTCGGCTTCAATTCTCGAAGGTATTTTCGCATTCCAGACGATTCAAACTGGAATACTCCCGTTGTATCACCATCGGCAAAAACCTTGAATACTTTTTTGTCTTCAAAATTCAAACGCAGGAGATCAATATCTTTTCCTTGGCTTTCTTTGATGATCTTACAGCATCGCTTCATGATGGAAAGATTTCGTAGACCGAGAAAATCCATCTTCAGAAGCCCGAGATCTTCGAGGGGATACTGAGAAAGTTGAGTTACTATGGACTGTGTATCCTTCGGAGGGTGTTGGAGGGCACAGTAGTTCGTCATTGGCTCTGGTGCAATGATTACGGCACAGGCATGGACTCCAAGTTGTCGAACGGATCACTCCAGTTTCAGAGCCTGATCAATGACTTTATGGTATCGGTCGTCCGTCTGATATGCTTGCCGAAACTCCACTGATTCTTCCAGGGCATCTGCCAGTTTTGTCCCGGGACGAGAAGGAATGAGTCCCGCGAGTAGGTTCATTTCACTAAAAGGAATTCCGAGTGCTTTTCCTGCATCTTTCACCGCAGCTCGTGCTGCCATGGTTCCAAAGGTGCATATCTGTGCTACTCGGTCTGCTCCGTATTTTTCTCGTACGTATTCGAGCACTCGGTCTCGATCTTCATCGGCAAAGTCCACGTCAATATCTGGCATGGAGATACGTGCTGGATTGAGGAATCGTTCAAAGAGGAGTCCGTAGGGGAGAGGGTCAATGTCAGTAATTCCAGAAAGGTATGCCAGTATCGCTCCAGCAGCAGATCCTCGACCAGGGCCAACGGGGATGTCGTTATTTTTGGCCCAGTTGATAAAGTCCGAGACGATATTGAAGTATCCGTTAAACCCCATGAGATCCACCACCGTGAGTTCATACTCAAGTCTATCTACTTGCTCTCGTTGTTTCGGGTTAAGCGTTTCAAGGATTTCTTTTTTTCGAGGAGTTTGATAGGAAATAGACCGCTCTATGAGTTCCTCGAGCTTCATATCTGATAATTTCTTTTCGGAAGGTCAGATATCTCTCTTGTGCACAAATTCTGTAATGATGTCTTCCGATATTCCGAAGTCGTATCGTGTATTGAGTCCTCGATAGCACAATCGTCGCAGATTCCATTCTTCATTTGAGAGTCGAAGCAATCCTTGAGGAAGAGAAGCGAGATATGCTTGATACTCTTTCTCCACTTCTGAGTCCAGCTCAAAATTAGGAATGAGTGTTTTCCCATAAGGAATTACGATATCGATTGAGTCAGCAATTTTCACAGAATTCTTCACGGCTTCTGGTACATGGGCAAAAATTTCTGCCATTTCTTCTGGACTTCGCAGAGAGTAGTTTCCTTCAATGAGAGTTGCTCTGTCTGGGTCTTCAATCGAACGTCCATCGTTGATACAGGAGAGCAGGTCTTGAGCTTCCGCATCTTCGAGTGAGAGGTAGTAGCAGTCGTTTGTTGCGACAATCGGCAATCCATGTTCTCGTGAAAGTTTTACAAGAACATCATTAATCTTTGTTTGGGCTCCTTGTTCTGGGTGTTCGATAACTTCAAGATAGAAATTTTCTTCTCCAAATACGGATTGGTAGGCGCGAATTCGCTGCAAAATAAACTCAGAAGATTTTCCTGTCGCAACATGTTGCCCGATTTCTCCGAGGTGATTTCCCGAAAGAGCAATCAGATGAGAAGAATACTCTTTGAGTATATCAAAATCGATTCTTGGCTTGAAGTAGAACCCAGTCAGGTATGATTGCGTGACGAGCTGAATCAGGTTTCGGTACCCTTCTATATTTTTTGCGAGAAGAACGAGCTGGTAGGTGTGATTGTCTTTGTCTTTATTCCCTCGTCCCTTGCTAGCAAGAGTGAACTCTACTCCGATGATTGGCTTGATTCCCGCCTCCTTTGCGTACTTATAGAATTCAAATGCTCCGTATAAATTCCCCGCATCAGTCATTGCAACAGCAGGCATACCAAGTTCTTTTGCTCGAGCAACAAGCTTTTTTGGAGTTCCAAGCCCTTGAAGGAAAGAGTAATGTGTATGGGTATGAAGGTGAACGAAAGACATTTCAGAAAAGAAGAGCAGAAGTCTTGAGTGTAGTGGTTTTTGTTGGAAATTAAAGTCCTTTTACTTGAGAAAACGAAACTTCTCTCCATACTGAGCGCATGCAAAAAACCTTTGAAAACATCATTCTTGCCATTGTTGGCCCCATCGGTTCAGGCAAGGGAACCGCTTCAAGTTTTCTTGAGCGACGATATGCGGCAAAAACATTTAAATCCTCGGGTCCGCTTCGAGAGGTGTTGGAGGTTTTGCACCTTGAAGTCAATCGTGAGCATATGCAACTTCTTTCTCGAGTATTGCGTGAGAATTTTGGTCAGGATATTTTGGCCCATATTGGGAAGCATCGAATTACGACAGCTCCAGCGCGGATCAATATTATTGATGGAGCTCGTCGACTTGACGATATTTCCCCGTTTCAGGATCAGGAAAATTTCTTCCTCATTTATGTTGATGCTCAAACGGAGACTCGATACAATCGGATTGTTGCTCGTGCTGAGAATGGGGGGGATAGAGAAAAATCGTACGACGAGTTTCTTCGTGAAGAGACTTCTGAGGCGGAGATGCGAACGCAAGAGCTCAAAGCGATAGCAGATTTTGTTGTTGATAATTCCAAAGAAGAATCTGATTTCACGGATGCAATAGAATCCATAGTTTCACAGCTGCTCGCGTAATTTTTCTTTGTTTTTTCTTGGGTCCTCTTGGAAAATTCGATAGACTGCTCGTATATTTCTTTTGTTGAGTCCCGCATGAGAACACTCCATCAAGCATATCGTGAATTGCAGGCTATACTTCCTGCCTATATCGTGAATCAGTCAGAGCTCACGGATGTATGTTTTGTCAGCCTTCTTGCAGGAGGACACATACTTCTTGTTGGTCCTCCTGGAGTGGCGAAAACTCGGTCAGCCAATGTACTCGCACACGCGCTTGGATTGCCCTACAAGCGAATTCAATTCACCGCTGATTTACTTCCATCTGATATTGTTGGCGCGGAAATATTTGATCCAAAAAATCGTGAATTCATCATCAAGCTTGGGCCAATATACAGTTCGTTTATTCTTGCTGATGAAATAAACAGAGCCCCTCCAAAAGTTCAGTCTGCTTTGCTCGAGGCAATGCAGGAACGACAGATAACTCTTGCCTGAGAGCAAAGAAAACTCCCGGATATGTTTTTTGTAGTGGCAACAATGAATCCGTACGATGGAGTAGGGACCTATACGCTCCCAGAAGCAACCTTGGATCGATTCATTCTTTCGTATGAATTAGGATATCCGTCCGTTGATATGGAAGTTGCCATTCTTTCTCAAAGTAAGGAAAAGTGATTCCCGGATGTATTTTGTACAGAGGAAGAGTTACGAGAATGGAAACGTCAGTCTGAGGAGGATGTTTTTGTAGATGAGAAAATACTCCACTATATCGCTCGTATTATGGAAAGAGTACGTGGGCTTTCTGGGGATACCCTCATTTCTGGGATAAGTACCCGAGCAGCATTGGCACTTCTTGCTTGCGCCAAAGCCTATGCCCTTATTCAGGGGAGAGACTTCGTCATACCAGAAGATGTGAAATATCTCGCTCCATTCATTTTGAGGCATAGAATCACTCTCACTCATGCAAGTGTTGCACGGGGAATGACCGTTCAGGAATGTATCCGTCAGATACTTGATATCCCGGTGGAACATGAGAACTCGTAATGATATTCTCGAATTCCATTTACGAGATCATGCTCAGAGAAGTGTAGATGGGAATTTTTCTTCAAAAATTCGAGCATCAGCCGGAGAATTTCAAGAGCTCCGTCCCTATATATTTGGAGAAAATGCTTCAAGGATTGATTTTCGGAAATCAAACTTTGATTCGGATACTCTTGTTCTTCGTGAATATACTCAGGAGAAAGAATTTCATGTGCATATAGCTATCGTTCCTGATGCTTCGTGGAGATTTGGGACAAGTCGATATACCAAGCGGGATATTCTCATAGAGTCTCTCATGCATATAGTGAATTCCCTCTGGATTCAAGAGATTCCCGGGTATATTTGGTGGTATGACTCTCTCTCTCAAAAAACACATTCGTTTCCGTTTCCGAGACAGATGCGAGAACTTGAGTCATTGTGTGACTTCATTCGGAATTGGGATATTCCAGAATACCATTCGGATATACTCTATCAGAGCCCCCCAATTGCTTGCATAAGTCAGACTTCGGGGGAAGGGGGGATTCTCTATTTTTGAGAATCTTCGTTCGACTGGAGTGGTATCGCTCATCGGTTCCAGATACTGCAGATACAACTTCGCCATATCGAAGAAATTCAGTTGGCCCAAGAGAGAGACATTCTTGCGTGTGAGTCTATTGATTTCTGAGCGAGAGTAACTCTTCTGGAGCCTCAGACAGTCCATTCCATTCTTCAGGAAGGATTACGTCATTGGTAGATTATCTTTCTTTCATATGACTCAGAGTCCTGTTTTTTCATACCTTCATGCGCTTGGGTTTTCTCATACTGAACTCTTTTCTCTAGAAACGAGTGAGCGGGGAGGAATTTATGCTCTATCCGATTCTCCTGTGCACGAAATTCAGGAATGCATTCAGATGTATGTTGAGAAATTCTCTATGAGAGTGGATCGGAGGAATCGTATCCTGAAAAAGGCTTCGGAATACTCTTTCGAGCGTCATGCCCTTTTTCTCTACGAGTCGAATGTTCGGGTTATTCTCCATGGAGAAGAGGATTTCCCGATTTGACTCAGGACAGCACCAAATCCAGTCTTTCTCGTGTATATACGGGGGAATGTATCATTTCTCCGAGATACTACTCTTGCATTTTGAGTGGTTGGCTCCCGAGAGTGTACCCCGTATGGTGAAAGCATAACCCAATCTTTCGTGCCTCAGCTCTCTCGATACGGAGCAATCGTATCTGGATGAGCTTTGGGAATTGATGGATTGGCTCATGAAGCGACTCTTCGGGCTGGAGGGTATACTATTGCTGTCATGGGAAGCGGATTGAATCATTTATATCCAAAGACTCATGCCTCTCTGTTTGATCGGATTTTGGCACAGGGCGGAGCGATTCTCTCTCACTTTCCTCTTGATACACTTCCTTCCACGTACACATTTCCCCTGAGGAATGAGATTATTGCAGCGCTCAGTTCTTGAATTTTTCTGGTGGAAGCAAGGAATCGTTCGGGCTCATTGATCACCGCACAAATCGCCCTTGATATAGGGAGAGATGTTTTTGCTGCCCCAGCAGATATTGGGCGAGTGAATTCTCAATGATGTAATCGATTGATTCAATCTGGTTCAGCAAAACTCGTGCTTCACCCAGAGGACATACTTCTGGAATATGGGATATCCCCCAAAAGTAATTCCATTCCCTTTCCCCCTTGAGATCAGGGCAAAACTCTGGAAATGCAGATTGCCCCCTATATTGGAGAATCACCAAAAACACCAGAACAAATCGCTCTGTACTTTGGGCTCTCACTTCAAGAAACCATGATTCATCTTGGAAAATTGGAAATTCAGGGTACTATCAAGGCTTCTATATCGGGGAAATATTCACTTTGCTATGCGTAAAATTGCTTGTATTGGAGGAGGATCGGGAGGTCATATTCTTCCTATAGTTATTCTTTGTGAGTCCCTTCGAGACACTCCAAATGTGAAAACGGTTTGGATAGGGGAGCAGGGTGGTATGGATGAAAAAAAGGCACAGGAACACGGGATTGATTTCTTCTGAATTCCTGGAGTGAAATTCCGGAGACACCTTTCTTATAAGACATTGTTTCAGCCATTCTCATTCCTGTTTGCTTGTTTTCGAGCTTGGAAAGTATTGAAACAAACCTCACCAGATGTCATATTCTGTAAATGAGGTTGAGTCGCACTTTCTGTTGGAATTTGTGCCTGGCTTCAGGGGATTCCTCTCTATGCTCATGAATCCGACACTATTCCTGGCATGACGAATCGGGTGATTGGTTGGTTTGCAAAAAAAGTCTTTGTTTGATTTCCGAGTGCTGCAGCATATTTCAGGGCGCCAACTGAGTCAGTATGACAGTGGATTGATCCAATTTTCCTGGAATACAAAGCAAAGCATCCATTTCATGCACAAGCTCTCACTTCTCCCATGCTTGAGGCCATGCATGTTGTTGTGCAGTGCGGATGACTCTGATCCACAAGAATATTTCGGGAACTCCTTCGGATTCTTCCGGAATTTCCCAACGTTCACTTCACTATAGCGCTCGGAACATTGAATGAACACTTTCTTGAAGACTTTTCCGCGTATCCAAATGTTTTTGTGAAGAAATGGTTTTTTCATGAAGAACTTGCCGAAGCGTATGCTCGGGCAGATGTTGCCATTGTCCGCTCAGCCGCCAATACACTCGGTGAATGTGAGTATTTTTGATTGAAGATGATCATGATTCCTCTGGGCATATCTTCGTTCAATCATCAGCACTACAATGCTCGAGAGTATTCCCGAGGAGGGCGCCATGTACTCCTCCCCGAAACGAACATCTCCGAGCTTTCGAATACTCTGAGGGAGATTTGAGCGTATAGGAAAGAGTCGTATGACATGCCACAAACACTTTCTCATACAGCCCTCAATCGCATTAGAGCAGTTCTCCTTTGAGAACCAGATCATCGAGTTCAGTAATTCTTATAGGCACAATAGAGTCAAGAAGATTGAGCGAACTTTCGATGTAGACCTCCTTGAAATTTCGGGTTCTTCCTACCCAGTTTCCTGTTCTTCCCGTTCCCGTAATGAGTACTTCTTCGACTCTCCCAATCATTTTTTGAGATCGAGTGACAATGCTTTCTCGGAGAATTTGATTGAGAATATCCCATCTTCGGGCTTTTTCTTCAGGAGAAACCATATCAGGAAATTCCGCAGCTCGAGTTCCATTCCTCGTGTTATATCGAGCTATATAGGCGAAATCAAATTCACATTCTCGCATAGCGGTTTCTGTCATCTGAAACTCTTCTTCTGTTTCTCCGGGGAATCCCACGATGATGTCGGTAGAAATGCCAAAGAGGGGATCTTGGCTTCTCAGATACTCTACCTGAGCTTTGAAGTCCGCATAGGTATGTTTTCGATTCATTCGCTTCAATACGCTATCCGATCCAGATTGGAGGGCAAAGTGGAGGAAATGACAGAGGTTTGGGATTTCGAAATGTGCCCGGAGAATATCCGGTGTCATATCATGAGGATTGCTTGAGGTGAAGCGTACTCGATCGAGTCCCTCTATCTTCCCCAGCTCATCTAAGAGCTCTCGGAATGGGGTCACTATTGGGGTATCATTTTTCCACTGAAGACTCTCCGCGTTCCAAAGCTTTGCACGAGTGAGCTTCCCATAGCTATTTACATTTTGTCAGAGGAGGGTTACTTCTTTTGCTCCTGATGCTACTGCTTTCTGGATTTCAGTAATAATTTCTTCTGGAGCTCGAGAGAATTCTCTTCCTCGAGTATAGGGAACAATACAAAACGTGCAGAAGTTATCGCACCCAGTTTGAATGATGCTATTTACGGAAGAAGTATGCGAAGGAATCTGTTCAATTTTGAGGTATTCTTCCCATTTTTCATCGTTTCCGAAGTCTTCCTTCCGTATCCAACTGAGTATTTTCGTGAGATATCCCGTCTCTTCAATCCGAAATACAAAATCAATATCTTCCGAGCGAAGGAGGAGCTCATCATCCCAGTTCATACAGGAATCATTTGATTCTCACAAGGATATCGTTTTGGTATTTTTTCTTGGAGTTCTTTCCGGAAGATAGCGTTTTGCCATCCCTGTTTTCCGAGTCATACAACCGGTTACCCCTATGAGGGGACTTCGGTTTGATTCAAATCTTCGAATTTCACGAATAAATCCAAAAACTTTATCTTCCCCTTTTTGTCGAACCGAACACGTATTAAGGATAATGATATCCGCCTGAGTCGGATCGATTACTTTGAGACAGCCTGCTTGCAGGAGAACACGGTGAATCTTCTCCGAATCTGCATAGTTCATCTGACATCAAAATGTCTTGATGTAGAAGGTACGTTTTTGTTTTTGTGGTGCGGAAATAGTGGAGGTACTCATAGGAGCCCAGATTTTAGGGAAAAGTACAGTTTTGTAAATTTGAAAACCAATCCCTTTCGGACTATACTTCGCCTCAACTAGTCCTGTTTTTTTATGTCCAAAACCATTTTCTCAAAAATTATAGAAGGAGAAATTCCTTCCTACAAGATTTTTGAGACTCCGTATGTCCTGGCATTCCTCGATATTTATCCTCAAATGCCCGGGCATACTCTCGTAGTGCCTAAGGTTGCCATCGACTCTTTCGATGATCTAGAAGAACCGTTTTATTCGGAAGTATTTCACGTTGCCCAAAAAATTGCTAAAGCACAGAAGCGAGCCTTTTGAACAAAACGAGCCACGCTTCATGTTCTATGATTTGATGTGCCTCACGCACATATTCACATTATCCCGGCAAACACCATGGAAGATGTGCGTATTGCACCACATCCTCAGGCAACACCAGAGCAGCTTCTTGATGTTCAAAAACGGCTCATTTCCCATCTTTAGCCTATGTCTCCCAAAAAAATAGCATTTTTCGCCCTCGTTGCGGTAGTTATCGTTGCACTTGGAATTGGATTCACTCTTCTTGCTGGGAAAAGCGGGAAAACTTCTGGCCCAAAAGGACCGAAAGAACTTACGGTTTGGGTAGTTGGCGATGATACAGTGGGATTTGACCCTCTTATTGCTGAGTTTAAGAAAAAAGACACCTACAAGGACACGAATGTCATTTTCTCCAAATTTGCGAACTATCAAGACTATGAGAGGGCTCTTATAAATGTCATTGCAGACGGAAATTCTCCGGATATTTTTGTGATTCCTTCAACAGGCTCTGAAATGCTTGCCAACAAAATTCAACCCATCTCAGATTCGTTTTTTGATGCGAGTGATGTCTCCAAAAATATGAATCGACTGTTTGATTCACTGGTTGAATTCCAACCGGGGAAATCTCCAGAGGGGAAAGATATTCAAGTAACTACCCTAAAATGAGCTCCTCTGGGATATGAAACTATGGGGGTATACTATAATCGAGCCGTTCTTGAAAGTGCGATTCCAACAACTTGGGAGGAGTTTGATACAACACTGAAGAATGCTGGACAACTTCCCGTGGCCCTCGGTATGGGAGGGAGATACATCCATCAGGCACCGAGTATTGCAAGCCTGTTTCTGATTCAAAACGGGATAGAGGGCGTAGATAAATTTGGAGATGCAGCTGCGAGTAAGGCTCTTGAGACATACATGTCATATGCTCAAGCCTCCAATCAACCAATAGGACTGGGCGAATTAAAACCAGATATGGATCTCCGCTGAATTAGTGCCACTGACTTATTCGTGAGGGGGAAGGTGAGTGTGCTTTTTGGGTATCCTTCTATCCTCCGAGAAGTAGAATACGCTCTCAAGAGAGCAAGTTCTGATGCGGCTCTTGAGAAGCGAGATCTTCGATCTGCTCCAGTTCCTCAGTCTGCAGTCGGCAAAAAAACAAATATTGCTCGGTATACCTACTTTGCTGTTTCCAAATACTCGAGTTTCCCAGAAGCTGCTTCGGACTTCGTCGGATTTCTTACCACAAAAACGGCAGGAGAACTCTATTCAAATTCTTTTCCTCAATATTTGCCTGCAAGAAATGATGTAGCAGAAGGAGTGAAAGATAAAAGAATGAATGTCTCTTTCCCTTGGGTTCGATACGAAAGCTTCATTGCTCCAAACGATGTGCGACTCATAAATTTTGATCGATCCCTTACTTCAGAATATGAAGCTGCCCTTTCTCGAGCTCTTGATCAGCCAAATTTGGATGCAAAGGGAATCTTAGATCAGGTGAAAGCGCAGGTGGAATGTAGAAAGAAACAACTCATTGAGCGTTCGGGTTTTGATACTTCGTGTGAAAGTTAGCCATTTTTTGCATTCGTTCTGGGAGTATGATAGTCTCTTGGAAAGGCGTACCCCGCTCTCTACTCTCTAAATCTCATGACCATGCTTCGTTTGGTGCGATTCATACTCATGGTGGCCATCAGTGCCTTCCTGTTCAGCGTTTGACACGTTCAAATTGCTTCATCTTCTCTTTCTCTTGATACCCCAACTGCGCAAGCGGCTTGTAGTATCTGGATTTTTAACTGTGACAATCCAACACAGGTTCCGTATTGTAACTCGAATGATCCGAGCTCTCCAAACTACTGTTCTCTTGATAAGGGGACTGATATTGTGAAAAACAACATATCGGATATCAACAAGGATAAAAAGTTCTCGGATTATATTCAGGGGGTAATCGCTTACTTGCTGAGTTTCCTTTCTTTGATAGTTGTAATTCTCATACTCTGGGCAGGATTTAAGATTCTTACAGCGGGAGATGATACGGATAAGGTCAAATCGGCAAAGTCTACGATTGTGTATGCTCTCATAGGAGTGGTTCTTATCTTCCTCGCATGGGCTATCACTACATTTATACTGGGTGATTCTACTCGAAGCAAAGGGCTTATCAATGCAACGGCGATTCTTCAAAAGGTCGGAGATACATTTTCTGTTTCTGAAGCACTTGCCGCAACAAATGATGGAAGAGGGTTTGAGTACTATAGCTCAAAGATTCAGTCTACAGCACAAGATATTGGTCGAGATTACGAAGTTGATGGGAAGGTAAAAATTACCCATCTTCAAGATCTCCAATCTCTCGTAACGCAGTCAATGGAGACATTTCCGGAGAGTAATAAGGATATCAATACAAGTCTTGCAAATAATGTACTTACCCAGATTGCTCTGGTGAAGAAATTCCCAGACTCTGATCTCTATACCGATCGTCTTGCGGGAGCCCTTCGAGACTTTCTTACGAATATAAAAATCGGTACAATCACCGCCAAAATCACCGCTACGCCAGTTCAAGGAAATGCTCCTCTTACTACAACGCTTCGAGCGGTTGAAGCGCGAGATCCTTCTGGAGTAACTATTCCAGATTCAAACTATGTTTGGTGGATTCGTGGACCAGGAAATACTCGAAAAGTTCTCGGAAAGGGGCCTTCTATTCCATGGAGATTCGACACGGAGGCGGTCTATACGGTGAATCTTGAGATTCTTTCGGCAAGCAGAAATGCAAAGGGGAGAGTTGATGTTATGCCATTTCAAGGAACCCAAGAAGTGCGTGTTCTTCCGCGTCTTGCCAACATTCTCTTATATATGAATGGAGCGAATGTAAGTAGTAATGAGCAGTACAAAATTACTCCAAATCAGGGACGAGTAGGGATTATTATTGATGCTACATCAAGCACACCAGCAGCAGGAGCTACAATACTCAAGACAGAGTGGGACTTTGGAAATGGGAATCGAATCAGCTATAACGGAGCTCCAAAACTTGAGCGACAGGTATATGCATCCGAGGGGGTATATACACTCCGTCTGAAGATTACGACAAATGAGAGTCCAGAAGGAATTGTGAAGGAACTTCGAATTATTTCTCAAGACCCAATCGCCTCCATTCGAGCTGATAAGACGACGGGATATGCTGGAGATGACTTCAAATTTCAGGCAACCAGCAACCTTGTAAACACGATGCTGAGTTATGAGTGGAATATACTGGAGTCTGATAGCGGAAAAAATCTCTTCTCCATGAAGGGGCAGGTGTTAAACTACAAATTTCCTCGAATGGGAAACTATGTGGTAAAACTCAAAACAACTTCTGCTGGATGAAAAGAGGATGTTGATAACATTCAAATTCGTATTGATTCAAAAGATCCGATTGCGAACTTCGATGTAGCTGCAGCAAGTTCTGAAACCCCTAACACAGTACGACTTGATGCAACCCGAAGTTACGATCCAGATAGCATGGATGCAAGCAAGCTCCAATTTAACTGGACTATTGATGGTGAGCGTGTTGAATTGGACAACAGTGCTCGAAATGGAGCCATTGGATTGTATACCTTTTCTACCAAAGGAAATCACACCATAGTACTTGATCTCACTAATGAACAGGGGAAAACGACTCAAGCAAAAAAAGAATTTCGAGTTGAGTCACTTCTTTCGGTGAAGCTCATTCCTACTCCAAAAATCGGTCAACTCGGGAATCCAGTAGCTCTTGTTGCTGAATCAAAAGAAGCAAATGTATTTGAGTGGGACTTCGGTGATTCTACGAATGAGAACACGAGTGAATCAAGAGCATTCCATACCTATAAAAAGGCTGGAGTATATGATGTACGGCTCACGGTTCGGGGAAATCCAGAAGCAGGAGCTTCCAATACTATCACGCGAAAGGTATATATTACCGATGCTGACTCACCATTTGCCGCAATTTCTGTAAAGAAAGACCAAGATGCTATTGAAATGACTTCGGGTGCTTGTCCAAGTGGGGATGCCTATGTAATTGATCGAACAAAGCCAGTTCGAGTTACTGCTGAAGAGAGTGTGAACACGGATGGAACAACAACCGGTCTTACTTATGCTTGGAAGTACCAAGGAAAAACTTCAACCCAAAAAGATTTTTCTTATAAGTTTGATGAGCTCGGATGTTTCCCTGTAACACTTACGGTCCGATCGCAGAAAGCAAATAAAACACATACTTCTACCGTGTATGTAAAAGTAGAAAATGCTGTTCCAACTTTTGCCTCTCTTTCTGTTACTTCTGATAAGATAGATGCCGATCCGGTTGTGGTGAATGTAGCAGTCAATAATGCTACTGATCCCGATGGAGTAATTGTATCATACCTTTGGTACTACTATACAGATAGCGATCCAGAACCTCAGGACTTCAGAATTACTCGCAGCCCAAAGACAGTATTTGTTGTGCCTCGAATTAATGGAAAGTACTATTTCGCCGTTACCATGGAGGACTCAAATGGAGCGAAGGTAAATTCTGAAGAATCTCGAGAAGAACGGTATTCTATTACTCTTGCGAGTGATAATATAAATACCCCACTCATTCAATTGAAGGCCTCAACTTCTCAGGCTAAGGTTTCTGAAGAAGTAACCTTCCAGGCTTCTGCAAAAAATGTGGTAGGACAGGATCTTTCAGATAAAGCAGAATATAAGTGGGACTATGATGGAGATGGATTTTACGATGAGACTACTTCTGCTCCTACCGTGAAGCATGTCTATGAGAAACCAGGAAACTACAATATGAAGGTGAAGGTGAGCTATAAGGGAATTTCTAATACTCGATACCAACAGATTTCCGTTCGAAATGATCTTGTTCCAAATCTTGAATACTTCGCTATTGGGAACCGATATGTATTCATGAATACAACAACGGGGGTTTATACAAAGGTAAAATGGACGGTTGGTCCGAATACTTCGGAGAACCGAGATAGCTATGTGGTGAATTTGGATGAAGATACTGCTGCACCAGAAGTAGTGCTTGAGGTTTCTGATGGGACTGACACGAAGGTAACTCGTGTTCCTCTTCGAAAAGATGTAGTGAACGCTGCCCGAATGAAAGACTCCAAAGAAACCGTACAACTCATGACATACCCTTCTCTTGAAGGTGATACGCTCACAGTTGACCGAGCTGGAGAACGAGTATTTCTCTACTTGGGTGAATCTCAAGGGGTAGCCCGCTACCAAATTGATACCGATATCAAGACAGACTCCGATTTAAATGGAGAACTTTCTGATGACGCAGATAACAAAGGCACAGACTCATATGCTACAGGAGCACCTTTCCTTCTGAAGAATCTTGATTCTCAAAAGGAGCGAACTATGAGAATTTCTCTTTTTGATGCATCAGGAAAAAAGATTGCCAGCCGAGACGTCAAACTCGTATTGAATTACATTGATGCAAATGCACTGGAAAACGCTGAGAAAAGTGGCTCTGGGGCAGTAGGTCTTTCGGATGCCGATAAGGCAAGTATGGAGACCCTCAAGGACATGATTCGAACTAAGACTCCAGAAGGAGAAAGGGTGAAGTATATGCAACTCCTGTCTCAGCTTCAGGATAACTGGAACGACCAGACAGCAAAAACGAAGGCTATTATTGACTTCCAACAAGCTCTTGCAGAAGGAGCAGTCCCTGAGGCTGATAAAAATCAGTTCCTTACTATTCTTGATGGGTTCCTTCTCTCTGACTCAGAGACCAAAGATGATATTGCTCTTGCAACGAGCGTGCTCAGAAAGCTTATTCCTTCAAGCAATCCGCACTATGAAGAAATCTTCGGGAAAGACGGGAAATCTGGACTTGTAGGAGAAATTCTTTCTCATCCAACAAATACAGAATTGAACAAAACCATTGGTGAGAAGATTCTCAAGTATATCAAGGATGATGAGAATATTTCAAATGAAGATAAGCTCATTCTCAAAGAGCAGCTTCGAGTAATTATTCAGGGTGGGGCAAAAAATGTTGAGCCAGATACATCGACTCAGACTGAGTCTGCTGGTATTGGGGCACTTCTCTTGAATGTTCTCATTGGATTTGGATGGATTCTTGGAATTCTTGTTCTTGCAGCACTCCTTCTCTTCATCTTCTTCAAGGTGACGAATAGAAATGCTAATATGGGCTTTCAGGATTTCTTGATTGAAAAGATATTTGGGAAACCAAGCACTCCGACTCCGGTGGCATCTCCAATTTCAGTTGCCTCTTCAACACCAGCTCCAGCTCCAGTACAGCCAATCGTAACTCCTCCGGTTCCAGAGCCAAGAGCTATTGATCCACTCGCTGAAGTGAGTCAGCCAAAGGAAGTGTCTCCTGCTCGACAAGAAGCGTTCAAAGAAATTCCAAAACAGGAGAGTATCGAACCATCTCAAGCAGAAATTTCAGAATCTTCTGAAAAAAAAGAGGATACCGAGATCACTTCTGAGCAAGGAGACTCCGATGGTATTCCTGATTGGCTCAAGACTGCTACAGAACGTCATTCGGAAGAGAGTTCCGTTGCAGCTGAAGCAACTGAGGGAACTTCAATCATAAACAAGGAAGAGTCTTCTTCTGCTGAAACTGTTGCTGAAACCGTTTCCGCAACTCAAGATGTAGAACTTCCTGATTGGCTCAAGAATTTCACCCCAGCTTCTCCTGTCGAGACGGAAGTCTCCGATACCAAAGAAGTACCTCAAGCATCTTTGGTGCAAGAAGCGCTGGAATCTCAGGAGGCGGAAGAAGTGCGAGAGGTGCAGCCATCAGAGACTCCTTCTCCAAAACCATCTCGCCCAAAAGCTCCAAAAACCAAAACAAAGCCGACTGCTACGGACATTCGTCCGACTGCAAGTACGGATGATCTTCCTGATTGGCTTAAGTAACTCTCTTGTATGCAAAACGAAGCTCCAAATCAAACTCCAGGACGACCAAGTTTTCTTGATGAAATATTGGCTTCAACCACCGAATCTTCTCAGCAAACTTCTGTCCCACCTTCTTCCGGAGGTGCTCCGAATCCCAATAACCAGAAACCAAAAACCTCAATTCCTCCCGGTCAGATTCTCCGAATCATCGGGGGTTTGTTCTTTGTAGCTCTTGTATTCTTTGGATCGTTTCTTTCGTATATTGTATTTAATCCAGGACAAGCACGATTCTTCATTAATTTTGGTATCAATCCGGGCGATGTTGCTTCACTACTTGCCACCCTCGTAAATGGTATATTCGGAACTCTCTCTTTCTTCCTCAGTGCGCTCTTTGCTTATGTACTCTTCAAGATGTACATATCCAAGGGAAATCCTCGTCGCCGAGCAGTATTTGGGATTGCTTCGCTTTTTGTTGGAATTCTTTTGTTCTCAAATATTTGATTCTGGGCATTTCTCTTCGAAAAAATTGGAGCTTCCGACTTTGTGCGCCCGACAGGAGGGGTTATTGTCTATGATAATGATTTGTTCCTCTCGGAGCGGTTTGCTTCACAAGCAGAGCTTATGGATACGAGTAATCTCATAGGCCCAATCACGCTCCGGTATGACCTTTCTTCAGATGCTCGCTATGCTTCTCGAGCTATTGAAATAGAGAGCTTTAGTATTGATTGTTGAGATGGGACAACTCTTTTGGAGGGAACAAATCCAATAGGGGATACAGGGCTTACTTGCCAGTACAATCTTCGAAAAAATTTCACTCCAACTGGATTCTATATAGGACGAGATACAGTGACCCATGAACCCAAGAAGATTGCCATTACCTTTCCTGCCGTAAAGGTATCGGGAGTGGTTGATGTAAAAAGAAGTGGAAGCAATGTGGTACTTGATGGTTCTGATTTGCTTCAGGTCGCCAATATTCGTTGGTATACCGGCGAGACATTTGATACGCTTGCCTCAAGCGATTCAAAATTCACACTCAAGACAGAGAACCAGGAACAGTATGTCTGCCTCTCACTTGCTGCCCCTTCTCAGAAGCGGGAATCGTGTGCTCGTATTTTTGCCATACGCCCCAAAGTAGATAGTCCAATTACCGGAACGATTCAGTATGAAGTTGACCCAACGGATTCAACAAAATACGCATTCCGTATTGTAGACCTCAAGACAAAAACAGGGGGTGAAATAGAGCGCATTGCTTGGTACCTTGATGATACTATTCCCATGGGGAATGATGAATCCGCAGAAAAGAGTTTCCCTTCCTATGGGACGTATAAAGTAAGTGCTGAAATTACGGATTCTGCTGGTAACAAAGTCACTCTCTCAGAAAAAATTACCCTTCAAAAACCGCTTCAACTTGTCAAAAAATCAGGATCTGATTCACTTCTCAGTGTCAAAGATCAGTCAGGGAATCAGCTTCTCAAGAATGCGTATGACCGAGAGCTGGGGGCCTACCGTATCGAAAATTTCCAGACTCCTCAGAAAATCATGTTTGACGCAACGGATGTTCGAGTGAAGAATGATGGATTTGAGCTCAAGGAGGTATCTTGGAAAATTGGAAACGAAGAACGTAAGGGGATGAAGCTCGAGTACGATTTCGTGGAAGAACGTCGATATGAGGTGACAGTTCAGTATATCTTTGTCAAAACTGGAACGACAGAAGAAGTCTCTGTTACTGAGAAAATAGTACTTGAAGGGAAGGCAAAAGAAATTATGCCAGCTCTTTCCATGAGTTCTGAGGGACAGGCAGATTTGGATAATCTTTATGCCCCTGCTCGGATTACCTTTGACGCTTCCGCTTCAAGAGTCCGATCAGGGAAAATAGCACAGTTTATCTTTGATTTTGGAGAGGGTAAGCCAGCGAGTGAGGGTGAAGCAGTAAAAACATATCAATATACCATTCCATGAGAGTATCCTGTCACTCTCACAGTGGTGAAAGATGACGGCACAAAAGAATCTCTCTCTCGAAAGATTGTAATCAAAGATGTGCCGAAACAGCTTCAGATCTCAGCTTCTGTTGCTACTGGAATAGCAGGGAAGACGGTAGAATTTAGTACACAGGGAACCGTTGGGCAAGTAGAGAAGTATGCTTGGGATTTTGGAGATGGAACCGAAGCTGCTTCCGAGCCAAACCCAGTACATACCTTTGTTCGTGCGGGCAAATATGAGGTCAAAGCGACTGTCACCTATGTGGATGGAACTATCAGAACCGCCGAGATGGAGTTTGTCGTTGAATAATTAGCGGTAAAAAGAGTATTTCCAGTTCGTGAGAGTTGTAGGAACTTCTATAGAGAAGGGAGTACTTCTTGTGCTGTCTATCCAAGTAATTTTTGCTTTTGCAATAATAGTTTGAGGGTCTGGTCTCTCTATGATGAGTTCTCGTGTGAATTTCGTCTTGCACGATGTATTTTGTGTTTCAGAACAAAATGCAGAAGGGGCTACGCCCGTTTGAGTAGTAAGTCCAGACCCAGTGAGATATACCGGAAATTGTGTCATATACGTTCCTCGGTCCGTTGCAGGACTTGAAATCCTTGTGAGTTCCCATACTCCTCCTGAGAAGACGGGGATGTATGATCCTGCCACTATCTTTGTTGCATCAGTGGCAGTATTTCCTATGCAGAGTGGATTGTAATTCAGTGCATCAAAACATCCCTGATAATCACTCGAAAATTTGATCCAATTTGTATCTCGAATATTCGTCATAATCTCCAGTCATTCTCTCGCGAGCGCGATTGCCTGTATTCTGCTTGCCGTTGTAGTAGCAACATTTTTCCCGCTCGTAATAATTTTGTACCCTCCCACAAGCCCAACCGTGACAATGAGAATCACAATCATGACTTCTATGATGGAATTTCCTTTAGAGGAGGAGGGAAGAGACATAACGAAAGATGAGATGGTCATTTTCTAGAGATTCCAGGGGAGATCTTTGGCTTTCTTACAAAGATCGTGGTGTTGTTGTACCAGTTCCGCTTTCTGGAGCTTGTGTTGGAGTCTCTGGTGCGGGTTTTTCTTTGACAATGTATACCTTACTTGTTGCAAGAATCTCATCGCTTGGACCATAGTAAGTAATCAGGTATTCATTCACCCCTTCTTCCATATTTCCATTTTCAATACTCGCATTATAGGTCCAGCTTGTCCCGAATTGTTTGAATTGCTGAAGTTGGTAGCTGTTCACTTTGATATATTTTACGATATCAGGAGCAAAAGATCCCTTGATTTTCACAGAATTTTCCGTTGTTTTGTACGGATTATCGAGAGGGGAAATAATCTTAAAATCCTTTGAGGAGACGGGGAAATTTACTACATCAGGCTTTTTTTGAGGAGCCTTCTTTGTATTAAGATATACGGTAAGAACTCATTTCTCAAGCTGATTTCCTGTTTCGTCGAATACTCGATAGTTTATATCGTTTGTTGCATCAGTGAGCTGATAGTCCTTGAGTCTAAAAGAAGCGTCTTCTGAAAGAATCTGAGCATCTCGCTTTTCAAAAGATATCTTTTTTGCTTGAGGGTTGAGAATTCGCCCCTCAATAGTAAGAGAAGAAGTATCCACGGTCATCTCATCCTCTGGATAAGTGAATGTTATCGCGCGAGCGCTCGTATTGGTTGTTCCGCTTCAGGAAGCACTTGTTCCAGACCCAGTCTGAGCTCCTGTTCCTGTTTCGGATGAAGTACTTGCTTGAGCAAGGAGGCTTGCTCCATCTTTCTTGATAAACATGCTCGACTGCTTGATGAAGTCATCAAGAGGGGCAATCTTTTCACCGAGATTTGTAGCTTTTGCTTCAGATTGCAAAAGAGAAAGCATCTGATTCGCTCCAACTTTCACAGATCCCGCTTCTCCCTGTACGTCTATTTCCCCCTGAAGCACATAAATATTGCTGGCTCGTGTATTTTGATTCGCTATTACTACCGCCCCAGGAGAGAGTATTCCTTTGAAGTACTTGAGCGAGAGAGAGGTATCTCCATTTGGACTCTGAATCCAAATATATCCATTTTGTAGATTGAACACATGAGTGTTTTCTTGTTTTCCCGCATAGGCAACCTCTGAGAGGCTTTCGATAGAAATCTGCGTCGTAGACCCGTCTATCTCGATATCACTTTCCCCGCTTGTCACACGTACCATCTTATCTGTAGGAAAGAGCTTGGCTGGTCCAGTAATCTCATTTTGAGAGTCGGATGACATGTAGATGCTTACCTTTGCATCTTTTTTGGGAAGTACGTTCACATAACCACTTGTTGCTGACGAAGTTTCTGTCGTTTTTGAACTTCCAAAACTTGATACCGCCTTGATGATAATTACCAGCACGATAACCGCTATGATAATAGGCAGGGCAAGAGAAATTGGACTTGATCTATTGGAACCTCAACGTCGCATACGAGATAAAGTTAGGGAATAGAGATACTATATGAGAAAAATGATTACGAGCAAGGTACCGTTACTCTGCACGAGAAATCTCTTTCGGTATTACTGCATCAAGGGTAGCAAAAGTTGCCTCTTTCCCTTTGGGGAGACGGAGAGAAACTGTATCTCCGATTTGAGCCTTGAGAAAAGTAACGCTTGCGGTGAGTACATTATACGTCTTTCCTTCTGAAACGACTTGGTATTTATCGTGATTCATTGTCACCAGTCCAATCTGACTTGTATACTCTATTTCTTCGATGATTTTATAGGTAATTTTCCCATCGGAACCGATAATTGCCTTTACTTTGCTTCCTTGTACAAGATGTGATTTAGAAGCATAGTTCTGAGGGATTGGGTAAATATTCCCATCTGATCCAAGCATAGAATCTCCAGTAAACACTCCTTCTACAATTTTATCGGGACCACTTTTGTAATTGGAGAGTCATTCTGTATCGAGATCAGGAATACTTTGTCCTTCGCCAGCAAGTGTGGCGATGATTTTTCTTGCAGCACTGATGGATTTCTGAGCGCTTTCGATAAGATCTCGAACTGCGGCAAGTTTTTTTTGGTCACTCATGAATATTTGTTTTAGGGCTACGCATTCAGTATATACGCAATTCTTTGCTTGTCTGTTGATGCTATATTGACGAAAATATATTTTATTGAGTAAGGAGTCCTATATACCAATTCATAAGGGGTTGGTAGGCTACCATGGAAATCCAAAGACCAATGGCAAGAGCTGGTCCAAAAGGAATCATAGTATTTTGTCTTCCTTTTGCCGCAATGACTCCAAGTCCAATAAGACTTCCTGCAATATAGGCAATAAATAATCCAAGCCAGGCAATCTTTGCGCCACCGACAAATCCCATGAAAAGCGCGATGCGAAGATCTCATCCCCCCATCCATTTCCCGTCAGATACGAGAATCTGAAGAAGAAAGAATAGAAATATCGGAATCCCTCAGAGCATTCATTGCACGAGAGGGGAATTGAGAGTGGGATTCTCAAATGGAATAAAATGCTGAAAGAGGGGGAGGGTTTCAAAATTCCCGACCGCAAGCAGGATAAAAGTTATGAGCAGAAACGGAAGAAGGAAACCATCAGGAATTTCCATATAGAGGAGATCGTATGCGCAGAATGCAATGGTTACAAATCCAGCAGCAAACAAGAAAACAAGAGAAGGGAGTGGTGTGGTCTCCCCAAAAAACCAAGCAATTCCAAGAAACATCAGAACCATCGATACTTCTAACATGAAGTGATAGGGGGGGATGGTATGCTTACAGTACCGGCACTTTCCTCCAAGAAAGAGATACGAAAAAATCGGAAAAAGATCAAGAACCTTCAGTGGAGTATGACAAGAGGGGCATTCACTTCTTTCTTGGACAAATCCTCGCTTCTCATGAATCCTCGGAAGCACTGCCGAGGCAAAACTTCCGAGAATAGCGCCGAGAATTCCGGCTATACAGAGGAGGAATATCATGGAAAAAATGATTGAAGAAATGCGAGACGAAGGGGAGTGCGTATATGCGGGGGAATCCCTTGTATTTTGAGTAACTCTTTGAGTGTATGATTTTGCGCAAGGTGTTCAAGTTTTTGCAAGATGGGATCAGGGGGAAGAGTCTGATAGGCTTGATACTGCGTAAGCATACGAATCTGGAATAATGCGCAGGCTCTTTGGAATACTTCAGGATGCGTTGTTTCGAGGATGAGCGTTTTGAGGTCTTCATACACTTCTCCCTCACCTCCTCCCTCCGGTATATGGATTTGAACGAAGTGCAAAATATTGAGAAAGTCTGTGATATCTTCGAATTGCAATCCCGATTGGTGGATGAGACCTTTTGTTTTAAAAGACTGGAATTGATTCGTTTCTGTCTTTCTTCGAATTGAAACCTCAACAAAAGTCCCTATGTCATAAAATCCTCCTTTCAGGGTTTCTTTGTAGAACCCTCGAATCTTTCAAAAATCCCGAGTCAGAAGTACATAAGACGCTTCACGATCTTTGATTTCTTTTTTTGAGATGAGAATTCCTTCCGTGACGTAGAGCATCTAGCGAATACTGATTTTATTGTCGGATACCTCAAAACGTATATTCGATACTCCCGCATCGGTTAGCACAGTGATCTCTCCATCTTTTGGAATAATGATAGAAGAAATAGTATGCCCAGTTACCTCTATCTGTCCGACGTACTTCAGAGAGCGAATATCTTTGAAATTCCGTGAATCAGGCTCCAGAATCCAAATCCGACTATCGAGTAGAAGATATACGAAGTTTGCGGTTGGACTTGTTGCAATACTCAGAGGAGTGCTTCCTTCTTGGTGGAAATTATCGGGAAGCCGGTTGAGTATGAGGCCCTTTCTCGCGAAACTTGGAGTTGTGAAGAATTTCTCGATGCTCAAGTCTGAATTTACCACGAAGAATCCACTATCGATGGTGAAATCAAGAATGAGAGGAGATTTTGCGGGAGATTCGATAAGAGGACTCTTTGATCCAAAGCCAGTTACGCTTGGTCTATGTCTGAATATCTGAGTTCCATCCGAAGAGAGGAGATAGAGATTTCCATTGAAGGTATGAATGGAGCTACTTGCTTGCCAAGATGCCTGCCCTTCAACATTCGCATAAGAGAATGATCCTTTGGAGAATTTGAGTATTCGGTTTGATTCCGTGAGTACATAGAGGATCCCCTCTGGAGTCATATCGGCGCTTTGTGCTCTTTCCCCGTCAGGAAATGGATTGAGCTTCGTTTCATTTCCTTTGATAAACGGTCCATAGACTCCTTTCTTGCCTACTACGTAGAGTTTTTTTGCATTTTCAAAGAGCGCTACTGCTTCCGCATCCTTCGGAATGGTGAAATCTACGGGCCTTGTTTCGAGAGAGTAGCTCTCTATTCCATTCATTTGCCGTTTCATTACAGAAATCTGCTCAAGTAGTTTCTTGACATCGTTTGCAAAAACCTTTTTCTCTCGAACTTCAAATACGAGTGCTTCTGCTTTTGTGAGGTTTTCTTTGAAGAGCTCTTTGTTTGCCATGTCTCTTGAAGATCGTCCGAGAATTTGCTCTGCTTCAATGAGTTTACTCTTATACTCCTGAGGCACTGCAGTGAGCATGCTCGTATAAAATATAGACCGAATTATGAGGATGAGAAGAATGAGCGCAACCGTAATACCTGTGGCAAAAATCCCAACACGAACCTCTTTTTTTGCCAAAAGGGCTTGTACGCGTGGATGTTTTTGAATGGCTCGGGCTTTTCCGGGGAGATCAAGTTTGGTAATCTGAATAAGGAGGTATTTCCATACTCGATGGGCGTATTCAATCGCTTCATCAAAGAATCCTGGACCTCATCGATTAAATTTCTTGATGACATCCAAAGCGGCACTTTCTTGCTGGTGAAAAAACACAAGACAATCAA
>JAVKLK010000039.1:0-1570 GCA_031539165.1 Patescibacteria group bacterium
ATACTTCTCGAACTTGTTTGAGATTTTCGTGAACATTTGCCAAGAGAAGCGGCGCCATACTTCGGCGCATCATAGTAAATTCCTCGCTCACAGCATTTCGGATACAGACTGCTGAATTTGTTTCTTCCAGAAGCACAGAAGCGTCCTTGGAAGCATTACTAAATGAGTAATTGAACGCTTCAAAGAATCCATTTCCAACAAAGTAATTCTGTATTTGATTCCGAAGAGCAACTCCTCGGTTTTTTTCTGTCATTTGAAATACTCCAGGAATTGGAGCTTCGGGGATAGTATCATACCCATGAAGTCGACCAATTTCTTCAACTATATCTTCGGGGATAGAAATATCCTTCGTTGCTCGATGAGAGGGAACTGTAACGTGATGCGTAGATTGACGGAGTGTTGGAGCGAATCCGAGTTTTGTAAGAATTCGAGAAGCCTCCTCAGGAGAAATCGGCGTTCCTATACGACTCTCGATAAAGTCATGGGGTACATCCAGTTCAATCTTCTGAACACTTTCTTCTCGGATATACTCAGAGATTCCACAAATCTCACCTCCCACTCCAGCAAAATCAAGGATTTGCACTGCCCTTCGAAGGGCTTTTGAAGAGAGAAGTGGGTCAAGCGATTTCTCAAACCGAGTAGAAGCATCCGATCGAAGACCGAGACGCTGTGCTGTGAGACGAATGGAAATTGGATCAAAAACAGCCGATTCAATACAGATATTTGTGGTATTTTCTGTGATTCCTGAATCCATTCCTCCCATCACTCCAGCAATCGCAAGAACTTTTTTTGTATCCGCAATAACAATATCCGAAGGCTGAAGTGTGTAGGTTTTCCCATCAAGGGCAGTAAGCGATTCCCCCTCCTTGGCTTGTCGAACGATGATATGCCCCTCGATTGTATCTGCATCAAATGCGTGCATTGGTTGTCCGAGCTCAAGCATGGCATAGTTCGTCATATCCACGAGAGATCCGTGCGAGCTATTCCCTGAACGTTCAAGGAAGAGCTTCATTCCGAGAGGGGTAGGAGTATTCTTCGCACCTCGAATTGAAAGAAGAGAGTACGAGAATACGGATGGTGTCTGAATTTCCGTTTCAAGAACGGTATCTGAGAGAGTGGAGGCATATTTCTTCCCTCCGAGTGATACGGTTTCACACGATAGAGGCTGAAGAGCAAGATCAAAAATCGTAGAAAACTCTCGAGCATGTCCATATATTCCAAATAGATCTGGTCTATTCGTAATATTTTTATTGTCGATTTCCAAAAGTGTATCCGTGAGAGGAATGCGGACTCGATTCCCTTCAGCATCCAGCATATCCACCCCGAGATCAAAAACAGAGGTTCCTATCTTTTGCTCGAGTTCTGTGAGAGGATAGTCTTCTGATAGATCCATAATACCTCCAGAAGCGCTCAGTGAGAGTCCTATCTCATCAGCCCCACACATCATTCCTCTGCTTATCATTCCTGCCATTTTTCGTTCTCCAATCACAAAATCTGGAGCAAGCTGACATCCAACAAGTGCGGTTGGTGTATACATTCCCACTACCACATTTGGGGCTCCAGTAAGGAT
>JAVKLK010000040.1:0-21315 GCA_031539165.1 Patescibacteria group bacterium
AATGCGGATATACTCAGTATTCTTATATTACGAATCTGAAAGCGGAACGATGGTCAAGTCTATAAGCGCCTTGAGAATCTCTATTCCAAAGATATATCTTCCGAGCATTCATAGTTCTGAGATCCTGTATCTAAAATCAGTACTCCCCCTGAACTTTTATTCATACAAAAAACAACCCCCAGTATACGGAGGTTGTCTTCAAAGAAAATCTCAAATCACCCTTACGCCAAGTCGTACCGACTTTCAAGAGCACTGATACGATCTTCGAGAGGAGGGTGGCTACTGAACCACGATGCCTTGTAAGAAGATATTTGCATGGTAGCAAGTCGATCGTCCGTTTCAACCTGCCCAGTGAGTCTCTGTTGAAGAGTCTGAAGCTTCCTGAGGGCAGCGACCATCTGAGCCTTCCCTGTCATACGAGCTCCTCCCTCGTCTGCGCGGTATTCACGGTATCGTGAGAACGCCATGAGTACGAGCATTGCAGCAAATCCAAGAGCAATCTCAAGAACGATGGAAATAATAGGGACAAGGAAAGCTGCCTGAGAATCGCTTCGAGCGACACTATTCCCGATAAGATTCCCTAGAATTCGAGAGATAAAAATCGTAATAGTATTGAGCACTCCCTGGAGCAGAGTCATAGTAACCATGTCTCCATTGAGAACATGGGCCATTTCATGCCCCACTACTCCTTCGATTTCCGCAGAAGTCATAGACTCCAAGAGTCCAGTAGATACAGCAACGAGGGCTCTATTCTTGGTTGGACCCGTAGCGAAGGCATTAGGTTCTGGAGAGTCATATACTCCCACCTCTGGCATCGTGATACCATTTTGACGAGCAATCCGATCAACCGTAGCATAGACTATCTCCACTTTTGGACCGTGATCCATAAGTCGCTCTCCTTTGATAAGCTCAATAGAGTACATCCACTTTGCCATCATACGAGAAATGGCAAGGGATATAAACGCAGAGGAGAATCCGAATACTGCTGAATATATCGCGAGCGAGGTATACCCATCGGCCAGTGAAGGAGTGATACGAATCCCAAGAAAACGCTCCAATACAAATACGAGTACGCTCACACTGACAATGAGCCCGATATTGATGAGAACGAAGAAAAATATTCGTTTTGCGAATGACATAATGAAAGGATTAAGGAGATTCTCGAGAAGTTTTCGAGGAATCGTTGTATTATAAAAGCACTACCAAGAAATCAAGAGAAAGATTCTTAATGTATCGAATCTGTGCCTTACGCACGAAAAAAATCATGGGAGCAAAGAGATGGGAACTACGCACAAGTGCCACAACCTCCGGTTCCACAAGTGCCACAACTTCCTCCTGTATCACAACCTCCTCCTGAACTCTCATCAGAAGAACCAAGAATAGAAACAAACATCGAATCAAGCTCTGCTTTTTCGGGAACAACCCCCTCAAATATCATATCCTTGAAGTCTATGGAAGATTCCTCAATACAAAGAGCAGGATTCTGAGTGATGCCCAGTTCCATTTTGTAGGCAGAATCATCGGTAATCTCAATACTGACCAAGTCTGTAAGTCCAAGACTAGAAAGAGACCCCTGTACGAGCTCCTGTAACCGAGCGAGATCCGCCCCTTCTCCAACGAGTTTGATAATCATATGAATAGATAAATAACACTCTAGTATATGCATATTTTCAAAAAAAGAAGCCGAGTTGGCTTCTTTTTGGAATACCTGTGTTGAAACTAGGCACTTGCTTCTGCTTTTTCAGCAGCTTTCTCATCCTGAACTGTTGCAACATCGGCAACATCGGATACTTCAAGTGCGTCAGAGTACTCTTTTGGAGCAACAGCGCTGGCAATAGACTCTACACCTGGAGTGAGAATCTCGAGTTTTGGGTACTTGGATACTACATCAGAAACGTGAATTACATCTCCTACCTTCACCAATTGTGCCAAATCCACTTCTACTGCATCAATCAAGTCTGCTGGAAGCACCTTCACGTCCACAGAGTGAATATTTTGGATGATTTCAGCACCCTCAATGGCTGCCTGTGATTTCCCCACAAGAACCACGGGAATTTCAACGTGAATCTTTTCCTTTGCACTTACTGCAAAGAAGTCAATGTGAAGAAAATCTCCACTTACTGGGTGTCGCTGAGTCTCATGAATGAGAACTGATTGCTTCTTTCCAGAAACCGTGAGTTCAACCAAATGAGTTCCTCCTGCCTTTCGGAAAGTTTTGAGGAATTCAGAGGCATCGACGCTCACGTGAACTGGAGAAACTCCATGACCGTATACAACGGCAGGGATACGCTTCATCGCGCGAATATCGCTAGTTTTTACCGCTGTATCGCGCGCTTCAGACGAAAGAACAAATTTTTCCATAAATTGTACGAGAAATGTGACGGAGTGCTGTATCGTCAGTTGATTACTGACATTTAGACCGCGGAATTATATAAAAGAGCGGCAGATTGGCAAATGGAAGTTAAATTATTTTGGAAATAGCCCGAAAGCTTATAGTATAGGCACATTCAACCTATGTTCAGTCTCGTTAAACTTTTCGGATCAAACTGCCGGACCAAAATCTTGGAGAAGTTTTTTATTGAGCACGCAACAGGAAATGGAAAAACTGGATTTTTTATCCGAGAGCTCTGCCGAGATTTGAATGAGCAAATAAATTCAGTGCGCCGAGAGTTGATGAATCTTGAAACCATCGGGCTCCTCAAGTCTCGAGAGCAAGACAAGAAAAAATTCTACATCCTTGATAAAAACTGCGTAATCTTTCAAGAACTTCTCGATATCTTCATGAAAACCTATGACCCAATAGGTCCCATCGAAGATTTCTTCAAGGGAAAGAAATCAGTTGGACTCATCACCGTCTCAGGAAGAATCCGAGATCTTCTCTCAGAACCATCCAATCAAATCGTTGATATATTCATCATTGGAGATGTGGACAGAATTGAGTTTAACAATTTCTTGGAACGAGTCTTCTTTGGACGAAAAATCAAGTACGCTATCATGAGCGAAGCGGACTTTATCGACCGACTCGAATTCAACGATAAGCTCGTGCTTTCGATACTGGGACAAAAAAATACCCTCTTCCTAAAAGATAAACTCGGCATTGAAGAAATTGTCTGAGAGCGAATGAAGAAAAAAGCGAAGCAACAAATCTTCGATGTCTAGTTTGAGTCGTTATTTCTTGAGACGATAGTGTTTCTCCCAGAATTTTCGTGCCTCAGCCATTCTTGTAAGCACGAGTTCATCGTCTCCTGCTCCAAGAGATTTTGGATCTACTTTGAGCGTGAAGACTCGGTCATACCCCCCTTCCCCAAGACGAATAAGAAGCGTCTCTAAAGGCATGTCCCCCTTCCCGGGAAGAAGATGGTCTTTGGTAGCAGTCTTATCGGAGAGAAGTACATTTACAATGGAATTCCCCAGCACGCTGAATGTCTTGATGAGATCTACTCCGCTCTCTGGGTCAACATGGGAAATAGCAAGCGCGGTTTCTCCCGTAAGTTTCTTGATGCTCGTAAGGGTCGCATCTTTGTATTCGGGAATAAAAAACAGAAATGTTCTTGGTTCCACATTGATAATCGCAAAACGAATATCTGGATGTTTCTTTTTGAGCTCTGGAAGTGTTTCGTTGAACCATGCACCATCCTTATCGAGTCGATGTGGCGGATAAATATTGATGAGAGAAACCCCGAGAGAGCAGGCGAGCTGAACCATTCTCTCCAGAATTTTGGCGTCCATTTTGCGCTCATAAGCGGTAATCGCTTGAATCGTTACGTTTGTAACCTCGGAGAGATGCTTGAGATACATCTCATTTTCGGTATCAAAATCAGAAGCAGAAAGCACTAAATCAACCCCATCATAGCCCGATGCGGCAATGAGTTCAAACGTCTTGTGGAGACCGTAGCCCCGGAAACATGATGTAGCAGCAAGAAGCATCTCCTTTAATTAGCGGTATATCTTCAGTATAGCGCAATATGGATACGAGAGCAAGTTTTGCGCCGAGTCCTAGAGCACTTCTCGCCCTCCAAGGTATGGACGAAGCACTTCTGGAATACGCACTGTCATATCTTCGTTTTGATAGTTCTCAATAATGGCAATGAGGCATCGAGAGAAGGCAATCACTGTACCATTGAGGGTGTGGACGAAATCCAGAGAACCATCTGGTCGACGGTATTTCACTTCCAAACGACGAGACTGGAATGTACCAATATTGGAACAACTCGTCACCTCTCGGTACTGATTTTGTGCCGGCATCCACGCTTCAAGGTCGTATTTTTTCATAGCAGGATTTCCCAAATCACCCGAACAAATGTTGAGCTTCTGGTATGGAATACCGAGCGATTGCCAAATCTCCTCCTCTACCGCAACCATTTCATTGTGAAGCTTCTGAGAGTCTTCTGGCTTACAGAAACAGACCATTTCAATTTTATCAAACTGATGGCCTCGGAGAATTCCCTTCATATCTTTCCCGTATGTCCCCGCTTCTCGGCGGAAGCAAGGAGAATATCCAACGTATTTAATCGGAGCTTCTACATCAACCGTCTCTTTGACATGGTAGCTCGTAAGGGAAACCTCTGAAGTTCCTATAAGAAACAAATTATCCTCTCCGGGATTTACGCTGTAGATCTGAGAACGGTCTGCTGGGAAAAACCCTGTGCCGTACATAGCGGGCTCCCGAACGAGGAATGGTGGAATAACGGGAAGAAACCCTTTTTTCACCATTTCACCGATCACATACTGCATAATCGCAAACTGCAGGAGAACAATATCTCCTTTGAGGTACCAGAATCGAGCTCCTGAAACCTCTGCGCCTTTTTCGATGTCTATCCATCCTCTCGCCTCACCAATCTCGTAGTGTGCTTTCGGGGGAAATGAAAACTGCGTTGGCTCTCCAAATCGGGATTCAACTGTATTCCCTGATTCGTCTGGACCAATTGCCGTAGTTGGGTCGAGAAAGTTGGGCATACTGTAGAGCATCGACTCATATGCCTCGGTAGTTTCAGCAAGACGGGCTTCAAGGGCAGTAATTTGATCTCCTACTTGTTTCATCTCCGAAATCTTCTGCTGTTTCACCGAAGCATCAGAAAGAGTGGGAATCTCTTTGGATACCCGATTTCGGACTTGTTGTAATTCTTCAAGCTTTTGACGCTCAGAGAGTCGCTGGGAATCCAGTGCCAAAAAGGCATCGAGATCAATTTTGAGGTTTCGTTTTTGAATAGAATCGCGAACGAGTTCCGGATTGGACCGGAGAATTTTTATATCTATCATGCGCAGATTATATGGCAAAGCGAGAAAATTCAATCCCAGTTATGCACTCTCGAGTACCATGATTCCATCGTCTGGGTCAGTCATAACGATACGGTTCGAAATCTTATGCTCTTGGATATATGCATGGAAATCTGGCATCTTCGATGCAAACTTTACTACATCATCGACCACGATAGTCCCCCCTGGGAGAAGGAGTTTCTGTGCAAGAAGGAAATGTTCCAATGTTGCTGATTTGAGAGCATCGATAAAAATGAAATCAAATCGCATATCCGAGGCACTTCGAAGGAAATCCGAAGCATCAGAACGGACGAGCGTAAGATGCTGTTGATAGTGGGCAAGGTTTTGTTTCGCGCGATCGTAGTCTTCTCGATCGATTTCAATACTCAGGACATGTCCTTTTTCAGAGTGAGACAACATTGCCTCAAGGAGATACACGGTCGAGTAGCCATTCGCCGTCCCCAGCTCAAGAATGTGTTTGTGGTGTTTTTGCTGAATCAAATCAAAGAGAAATCGACCCGTACTATCCGATACATTCGGAGTCTTGGTTTGCAAACGCTCCTCACGGAGCTGAGCGAGGAGCGTTTGAGCGACAGATGAGAGGGGCATGGATACTTAGCTTACCGAATGATACTATCCAGTATAGCAGAAATCTCTGCTTGCGTTAATTGTTTTGCTCGGGTGAGTCACTGATTTCTTGTATCTATTGCATTCTCTAGCTCTTGGCGGATAGCAGGCTTCATAGCGGCATTTGCTGCTGCATAACTACGAATTGCTGCTTCAGCAGTCTGATCGATTCATGTAATCTTTCCATCAGGAGAAAGTTGAATCTGAATTGGTTGAGCTTGCTGTCCAAGCATGACCTGGATAGGCTGGATAGGATTAGAAGAAGCTGCCTGTGAACGATTTCCTCACTGTAGATGCGCGAAGAATGCATTTGCCTCATTTATTGTATTAAAGTCTGCAGTACCACCACCAAGATGGGCTTGCCCTATTTTATGTTCCAATTCCTGAAGCGCTTGTCGAACTTGTTCTTGATTATTCGATTGAAGCTTGTTTTTGATACTCGTTCTGTCTGCAGATGCAATAATAGTATCCGGGAAGCGATCTATATATCGAGCGATTGCCTGCCGTTCTTGATTCTTAGATGCGGAAGCAAAATCAGCAAGATCCTGGGCGCGCGAAGCTCGAAGCATTTCAGTAATCTTGTTTCCAGCATCACGGTTATCAACAGGCGGAACTGCACCTATGCGCTGAATAGCTTGAACAGTCTCTCTTCATTGCACCCCCATAGCACGAGCAATTGATTGTCCAATATCTTGTCCTCTATTCGCTGCTTGTCCTTCAATACTACTACGAACTGTAGTTGCAATATTCGGCAATGAAGAAACTGATGCAGCTCCATGCTTGGTAGGAATAATCGGCGCATACTGCGGAAGTTTCTTCGCAAGCTTTCCAATTTCTTCTCCAAAACTTGCAATCGGTGCCGCGGCTTCCTTGGTAATTTCGCTTCCCTTGAGAGCAGCCATAACCGCAAACCAGAGAACACCAAGAGCGATAATATTGATGATGAGTTTCCCCAAAAATCCACCCGCAAATGTTGTAGCATCACCCACAGTTTCGGCACCAACTGGCTTCCCGATAACGGTATACTTCGTACCAAATATAGTTATATCCTGAGAATCACCCTCTCATTTCTTAATTTCGGTAACGTATCTGCTTTGTCCTCCCCCGTCCGATCATAGATTCGCATTTCCAACAGCTGATACAAATATCAGTCCGAAGGCCAGTGCTCCTGCCACATAGACTGGAACCATTGCAAGACCAAGAATACTTCAAACGGAGAGCCATTTATCACCAAACCCGCCGAGCTTGCCATCAAAAAAGTATCGAAGAGAGAGAAGCGGGGAGGCTATGGCAATTGCCCAGAAATAGAGAGCTCGCATAAACAAGGCAAATACAAGCGCGATGACTATCAAGAAAAACATGATAAACATCAAGATTGATATAATGAGCTGGACGGAAAGATCAAAAATAGATTTAACCGAAGGAATATTGGTTCCAGTTATTGTTTTGTAGTCCTGTATCTTAAACACTCCGTATGCGTAGTAACTCACTATACCAAATGCATTTTCTGAAGCCAAAAGTTTGCTCAAAGGCGTAGATTTCTCATTCTTACAATTAAAGAATTTGCTCTCTTTCTTCCCTCCTGCTGACTCGGTACTTTGACTCGGACTTGCAGTAAAATCAATGGTACAATTCTCATAAATCGGAATTTCTAGCTCTTTGGATGTTGAGCTCTCCACTCGTAAATCTCCCGCAAGTTGAATTGCTGAAGCAGTAAGAATAGATGAAACTGAGAGAATAGCACTGACAAAAAACCAAGTAAATGGAACACTAATGACTCCAACTATAAGTTTCGGGAGTTTTGCTTTTATGGCCCAGGTATTCTTTTCTCCGGCATAAATATTCATAAAAGCCATCGCTATGAGAAGAAAAGCAAAAATGATGTAGACCACATTTGAAATCAATACCCATAAATCATGGAGAACAGAACGAAGCCCGAACACTTGTCCAAAAGTCCAATCTGGTGTGAGGAGCCATCCCGCTAACATGAGAAATGGAGTAATAATAGCGAACATGACATTGAACGCACCATTTATGAAAGAAACTCCAGTATCGGAAGTATTTTCGGGAGATTTTGCGGCACTAGCATCAGGACCTCCTCCTCCAGCCGCCCACGCCACATCCCCCACCGCCATCGAGTATTGCACAAAAGACTCGTGAGCGAGTGATGAGTCAGTATGTGGTATTACAGAAATACCACTCCATATTCCCAGGCCAAAGGCAAAGAGAATGCTCGTACGGATTCCCGCACGAAGGGTGCAACGAACAGTTTGAATTGAGGCAAGAAAGCGATTCATATGAGGTTTCTAGGGGTTTGAAGGTATTTCATCATATTTTCTCCTCTCTTGCAAACCTTGTATATTGACAAAATACAAAAAATGTCCACTCGGACATTTTTTGAGAGATACGAAGAATACACTCTACTGACCCGCTTTTACTTCGGAAGGAGTTCTGAGAATTTCAAGTTTCTTGAGGAACTCATTTCCGCTATCAGGAAGCACCACCGTAACATTCTTAATCAGTGCCTCTCGGTTTGCCGTGAGAGTATCGAGCAGTTTGCGATTGTAGGCATTGAGCGCTTGGTATGTCGCAGAGAACTTGTCAAGGAAGGTAATATATGACTTCGCATACGTTTCCTTGTTCTTTTCTTCCAAATACTGATCGAGAGCACTCTGGGTACCATCAAAATCCATCTTGGAATACGAGGTACTGAGCTGCGTCTTGAGAGTAGAAATTTTTGCGGTAGAAGCATCCAGTGCTGCTTGCAGTTCAGTCCTTTGAGCGGAAAGCGACTGAAGATATTCATTGGTTTTCTTGCCTCGATACTTCAACCCATCAATAATACTCTCCAGCATAGCCTGTCTATCGCTTGACTGATCGAGCGCTTTGTTTACATCCATTTGGAGCACATTCATATACTCCTGAGCGGCGATCATATGCGAGGCAATAATCTTGTCTCGCCCCGTTGTTTTGTCTGCAAGAACGGAAGAAAGTGGGATAACATCTTCATACAAGCGAACTGGTGTGCCATCTTTCACTGTTTTAGAAAGCCCAACATTCAACGAGAGTGCCACCCCAGTATTCCCTAGATAGGGGATATCCTGCTTCTTGAAACTTGTCTCGTTTTTACTCGCAAAAGCATCTGATCCACCAAATCCACCAAAATAGGAGAAGAGGAAATTAATAGCAAAAGAGAGGAGTATCCCCAAAAGAAGCACTTTGCGGACGAAGTCTTTGATTTCTGACTTGAGAGCCATACAATTCGATATTACGGTTCGCCGCATATTACTCATTCCACTCCCCTTTTGCAAATGCACCTCAAAAACATACAAGTGTTATCCAAACAGTCTTCTTCTTCGAGAGGATTTCTTGCGCGTCTTTGTATCCTATCTTTCGTCCTTCCTGTCTTTTGGCCCGTCATTGGATCGTTTGGATTTGATACAAAATACACCTATGCAAATGAGTACCGAACGGTTCAACTTGGAGAACGGTTTCAGCTACAAAATCCAAGTACAAGCTTCACAATAGAGCTCCAAACCTCACATTCCGTAAACGAATCCATTCGCTTTGTTGTTCAATCAAAAAATGAAAGCACTGAAGCACCGCTAGAAATCGAATGAGATGAAGTGGACGGACGATACCTGACCGCCCCAGTTCATTTCAATCCAACCAAAGAAATTCAAGTTACCTGTATTGGTTGCGAAACGATTTCAGATGCATCAGTACATCTGATTGCCCTCGATACGAGAAGTACCAAAACAACGCTTTCTTTTGACGCATCTCACCTTGCTCAAACCGCCTTTGCAAAAAGCATAGAGGGAATTCCAGTGATATCACGCGCACAGTGGTGAGCGGATGAGACACTCCGCTTTACGGATCATCCAATCTGGAAAAAGCGGGCAGAGCAAGCTGCAACCCCTCCATCCGAAGCGGTTCGTAAAGCACAAGAAAAACAGACACAAATCGAAGAGCATTTGCGATCTCAGTTCCCTGAAGAATTCGAAACAAATGAGGTCATTCGGACAGAAAATGGCAAGCAACTCGTATGGCCTATACAAAAAAGTAAATATGTCCGAAAAATAGTACTCCACCACACCGCAGAGAATAATGTGAAATCTCTCTCCGATGAAGAACTCATGCGATCCATGTACTATTATCACACTATCTCCCGAGGCTGGGGGGATATCGGATACCACTATGTTGTGGGGCAACGAGGACAAATCTATGAATGACGGGCAGGCTGAGATTATGCGGTAGGGGCTCATGTAAGCTGGAATAATCGAGGCTCTGTATGAGTCAGTGTTATTGGAAATTTTGAGACGGATGTTCTTGTTCGAGAGCAAGAAACGGTACTTCCAAAACTTCTCACTGCGATAGCGAAACACTATGGAATAAATACTTCATCGGAAGTATTTGGACACAAAGCCTGCAAAAGCGATGAGACTTGCGCTACAATAGATTTTACACGACCTGCCCTGATGGGACACCGAGACATTTGATACACAAGCTGCCCCGGGGCAAATCTGTACGCAAATCTCACGGAGAAGCTTGAACCAAAGCTTGCGGCTGCAACGCAAAATCTCAAGCCTATTCCAAATCCAATATATCGTCCTGAAACTCTCCGAGAAGAGCGCTCTTCTGATGAAAAAGGAGATACGAATGATTCCTCAAAACCCCTCTCAAGTGGACCGAATATACGCATACTTCTCAGCACTCCAGATTTTTCTGACCTAGAACTAGAGGCCATTCAAGGAACCCCCATTCTCCACTTTGCCCCTATTCGAGGGAAGGAAGTGCGAGGTTGAATCACCAGCTCTCGTATCCAAGTCAAGAAGAAAGGGGCAAACCTTGAGCTTACTCTGAATGGGAAAAAATATACCGGAAAAACTCTTTCTCTCTCTGCTGATCTGGTGCGGGTGAATAATTGGGCAAGAATTCCCGCTTGGGATAAAGAAAAGCGATACAACGACAATGTATTTCGGGGAACTCTTGAGATACGAAGGGAGAACGGCAAGCTTATCGTAATAAACGAACTCCCCTTGGAACACTACCTTCGATGACTTGCGGAGGTGAGTAACGGAGAACTTCCTGCAAAAACAAAAACCATTATTGTCGCAGCAAGAAGCTATGCCCTCTACTATACTGACCCAAAAAATCGGAAATTTCCCGGCAAGCCCTATGATGGATCTGACGATCCAGATGTGTTCCAGAAATATCTTGGCTATGGGTATGAGAAACGCTCCCCTTCAACAGTTCGAGCAATACTTGAGACGAATGGAGAAGTTATTACCTATAAAGGCACTCTGATAAAGCCATGGTATTTCAATCAATCCGATGGGAAAACCCTCTCTGCCAAGGAATACTGCGAAAGAAGAAAAGCGGCTGGAGCCATCTCAAAAAATGCCCTCTGCGAGGACATTCCATATCTTCAATCCGTAGAAGATCCGGGAAGTAACGGATTAACAAGAAATGGACATGGAGTATGAATTTCTGGTGCTGGAGCTACGTTCTTTGCTCGAGAATACGAGTGGGATTATAAAAAAATCATCTCCTACTTTATCCAAGGAGGAGAGATTGGTAAACGGTACTAATTTTTACTTTTTTTCGGAGATTTTTTTTCAGAAGAAGTCAATCGTTCTGGCTTCTTTTTTGAAGCCACAAGAGCATCTCGAATTTCTGTAAGAAGCACTATATCAGCGGTTGGAGCAGATGGCTTTGAGGCAGGCTTCTTGATAGCTCTATTCATTGCGGATACAAAAACAAAAATCGCCAAAGCAATGATAAGGAAGTCAAATACCGTCTGAAGGAATTTTCCATAATTCACAAGCACTTCTGGACCAGAAAGAGAAGGGATGGCATACGAAAGTTTGGTGAAATCAACCGTATTAAGAAGAGCTCCGAGAACCGGCATAATAACATCTCCAACCAGAGAGGAAACAATCTTTCCGAATGCTGTACCGATAATCACTCACACGGCTAAATCAACCACATTTCACTTCATAGCGAAGTCTTTGAAATCCTGAATGAATGACATAGAAAAAAGGGGTAAATACTTCCGTCACTTTAGACTCTGCAAAAGTTTTGTCAAATATGGACGACTTGATACACTAGCAAAAAATCATCTTCTCTTACTATGCGTTGTCCAAAGTGTAAAAATCTTGATACAAAAGTAATAGATTCGCGTATTGCAGAAGATGGGAAGTCTATCCGTCGTCGAAGGGAGTGTGAAAAATGTGGAGCGAGATTTACCACTTTTGAACGAATGGAATTCATCAACTTTCTTGTAACAAAAAGTTCTGGAGAACAAGAAATGTACGATCGATCAAAAGTGCAACAAAGTATTGGGAAAGCTATCTACAAAAGAAGTGTGGATATGAATCTTGTTGAACTCATGATTAATGAGCTCGAGAGCGAATGGGCCGCAAACAAAAAAGGAATCTCTTCAAAACGAATTGGAAGGGATATTCTTCGAAGACTCAAAGATATCGATCAGGTAGCATACGTTCGATTCGCTTCTATCTATCACAATTTCGAAGACGTTGAACATTTTGCGGAGTTTGTAAAAAGTGAGTTCGACTAGATGATAACCTGCATCGATCGAAATCTTGTCCCTCTCAAGCAAGGAATCCTCTCTACAGAAAGCCTTGCCACACTCCATGAAACTCAAGCCCAAGGAGGCAAGTCACTCGTGTATCTCAATCGAAGATGAGCGTATCGAGCTTTTGTGTGTAGAGACTGCTCTCATACTTGGAAGTGTCCGAATTGTGATGTGGCACTCACGCTCCACACCTCACCCAAAACACAACTTCTCTGTCATCATTGCCATACGACTGTTCCCATCCCAGAAATATGTCCCAAGTGCAATGGGGTTCATATCCAAGGAGTAGGAATCGCGCTTCAGACGATAGAAATGTTTCTCAAGCAAGAATTTCCTCACTCAACTATTTCTCGATTGGATAGTGATCAAAAACAGATTGAAACAACCACCGATATCTATGTAACGACGGAATATGCTCTTCGAAATCTCTCCGTTCCTATCGACGTTGCTCTGATACTCCTCCCTGAGTCAGAGCTCAATATTCCTGAGTTTGATATTGAAGAACGGGTATATGCCCATATTCGAGCGGTAGGATCTCAGGCAAAGGAGTGTATCATAGAGACTCATACGCCAAGACTCCCCCTCATCCAGGATGTTCTCCATGGCAACTACAAGTCATTCTTCACTCGGATACTTGCCGAAAGAAAACAGTTTCACTATCCTCCCTATTCAGGACTTGCCTACATCACTCTTTCGCACAAAAATACTTCGATTCTCGAAGAAATGGGGGCAAAAATTCAGAATAAACTTGATTTACGTCTCCGAGAAATCCAAAAAGAAGCCCCCTCCCCTTCTCAGTCAGAAACAGACTTCATACGGTATGATCGATCGATTCGAATGAAGCGGGCTGGAGTATATGTGGATACCATTGTGGTTCGTTCTGATTCAATCGATGCACTTCTTGAGCCTATTCGATGAGAAGTTCTGAAAAATAGAGCCATAGAACTTCAAATACGGGGAGAGCGGATTATTTTCGATTAAACGTCTTGAAGTCGTGCTCGAGAAATAATGGAATAGCATGCGAGAGCAATAAGAACCGCCCCAAAAACAAAGAAGAATCCTCCAAATCCAAGTATTGCCAAGAATACCCCTCCAATCGTAAGTCCTAGGACATTTGCGAGATTCTGAATAATCTTCATCGGACTAGCGGAAGCGTTGCTATCAATCTCCGAAAGATTTTGCTTCTTGGCGTATTCCGCATTATACAGCTCCAGAAATCCACCCTGCGCCAAGCTCATACCAGCGGCATACCCGAGACTATTAAGAAGTCCGAAAAGGATGACAAAAAGAAGTCCATCGACCATTCCAAAAAGCATGAGAGAACATCCCGAGAGAAGGAGTCAAAATGACGCTACCCAAAAGCGTCCTATTTTTTCTGCGAGTCAAATGAAGAATTCCTGAGTGACAAAAGCCGGAATAGCAATACATCCCAATAGAATATAACTGAGTCAGGAAGCACCCGGAAGTCGAGCAAGATAGTCAATCAAAAATGATGCAGCAAAGGTATCCCAAAATCCAAACGCAAGAATGAGTCCGATAAACCAGAACAGACTTAAATTTCTGGGCATATTCACCACTACTGCCTGTATTTTGCGAAATTCAGCAAGGGTCTCAGGAATAAGCATTCGAGGATTGAAGCCAGAAACCTGAGTAGCTGGCCGAAGGAAGATCAGTCGAGTCTCTTGAGCGAGTCGACCGAAATCTGCTTTGGCCACATAGCCAATAGCGTACTCTTTGAGCGTTTCAAGATTCGGACGCTTTGCAATAACCTTGAGTTTCGTAATATCGGCAAGAGATACGGTTTTTTCCGAAGAGTCAAAGTACGTAAAGATAAAGCCGATGAGGGCAAGAATGAGAATATTGAGGGTAACAATCGCTGCCGTTGCATTGAGAGAAAGAATGAATCCCGAGGCGAGCAATCCGAGCAAAGAACCAGCACCCGCATAAATCGTATTCTTCGATATAATCGAACTGTACTCTGAAGGGTCTGAATTATTCAGGATATACGAGAGAGTGGTGAGATCATTCACTTCTTTTGTGAAGCCATAGAGCCCTGCCGCGATCAGAAGCAAAAAAAGATTGGCAGTGCTATCCAGAAATTGTCATAAAAGCGTGGTAATCCCACTTCCCGAATCTGGAGTAAAGAGACTGGCTGCGTAAATAAACTTCAGAAATATCAATCCAGCCCCCAGCATAGAAAGTGCCGCAAAAAGAAACAGCTTCTTTGGGGCAAAATATTTCCCGAGAATACTCACGGGTACATCAAGAAGAAGAGATACGAGATTTCCCATTCAGAGAAAGAGTCCCACCAATACGGGCGATCGAAGCTCAAGCGTAAAAAAGAATACCACCGTAAAATGAAACAGCATCCAAACAAATCAGATGCAAGCACTTGCAAGATAGAGATTTCGGCGCTTCACCATATCTGCCTCTGTCTCCATGCTGACAAAAGCCGTATTGTGTTTTCCTTCAACAGAAGAAGGAGTAGGGTGTAATTCTTTCGTATCCTCCATGAAAAAAGTCTACTCTATTCTTCTTTTGGTGGCAAATTTCCGGATAGGACTACCCAGCCTTTTCACGAATTTTATACATACATATCCCTCCCGCAGTTGCTACATTCAAGGATTGCTTCTTTCCAAGCATGGGAATCTCGATAGTAATATCTGCTAATACTCTCAGTTCTGGAGAGACTCCCGATATCTCATTCCCCAAAATAAGACAGGTTGAAGGGAGTTCTGGAAGCTCAGTATATGGAATGCTTTTTGAAGTCTGCTCGAGACAAATAAGAGAAACTCCTTTTTGCTTCAAGACAGAAACAATTTCAAGAGGATTCTCATAGTATTCCCATGAAACAAAGTTTTCTGCACCAAGCGCCGTCTTGGATATCTCTTTTCGTGGTGGAGTTGGAGTGATGCCCGTAAGATAGATTCTATCATAGCCCGCGCCATCTGCTGTTCGAAAGAGAGCCCCTACATTTAGAAGAGATCGTATATCATCGAGAAGGAGAAAGTGTTGCGACATGGAAAAACTGTTATTGACAATATGATTGTACTCACTACTTTATAACTACCAAAACCAACACAAAGGAGCAATCATGAATGCGTTTCAGTGGATTCTACTGTACATCGCCGGAGCAGCCATCACGGCATGGATACTCCGAAGTAAGGAAGACCCCGAAGATGAACTCAGTTTTGAGTGGATGATTGAAGCATTCACTCACATGCTGGAAATCATCTTCTGGCCCATCACATGGATGTATCTGGCGTATCTCTGGGTTCTATACTGGCTTCGGCTGGCATGGTACTCACTCCCGCCATTTCCCCCCATGCGATAGCCCCAATGCCACCTCGAGGCCTGCGAAAGCAGAGCCTCTGAGATGACATACCGAGAGTAATTTCCGGCTCGGTTTTCCCCCCCTCGGGGGGCTTTTTATATCTGTTCTCGAATAGATTCGAGAAGTCGGGTCATTTCGGGAGAAAGCGTTTCTGGCATTTTTGGTTCAACCGTAACGTACATATCTCCTGTCTTCCCCTCAGACGAACGCCCCTTTCCAGAAATCTTAAAACGAGTTCCCGGTTTGGTGAGAGGTGGCACTGTAAGGGTGAGTTGTTTCCCGTAGACGGTCTGAATCGCTACTTTCTTCCCCAGCAAGAAATCGAAATATGGAAGCAATGCTGTTTGATGAACATCCAAGCTTACCTCTTCTGATTTTTTCTTGGAAGAAGCACTCTTGCGAGAAGCGTGTATATTTCCGAATAGATCATCACTCCCAAAGTCAAAACCGCCCCCAGGGAAACTCCCTCATCGCCCAAATCACCCACCAGCAAACTGCTGAAATAGGTCTTCAAATCCCGCGCCTCCAAATCCTGCTCCACCAAATCCACCAGAAGAACCAGATCCAAATCCTTCCGCACTTCCAAAGGTATCGTACTGCTTTCTCTTGTGAGAATCAGAAAGTGTCTCATACGCAGAACCTATTTCCTTAAATTTCTTCTCCGCCTCTGAGTTTCCCGGATTTCTATCTGGATGATACTTCATAGCAAGAGTGCGGTAGGCTTTCTTTATCTCAGCCTCTGTGGCATTTTGTGGCACGCCGAGTATTGAATACAAATCTTTTTTTGACATAAAGAGAAAGGGTTACCATTTCATTTTTCCGATGGAAAACGTCGTATTTCCGATATCCCGAGAAATACGAATAATCGAGCCAGTCAAAGACACAAGGTGTGTCGGAGAAAGTTTCACCCGACTATAGCCCCCGAGAGTTTCAAGCACGAGTGTTCCTGAATTTGATACAAGAGAAAGGGTTACCCCAGTAGAAGTACAGCCAGAGAAAGGTGTAGCTCCATCATTTCATTGGTAGCAAAACGGTGCCGTTCCTCAGGTGCTTGTTATGGAGAGGGATCCAGAAGATATCCAAGATACCTGCTCTGTGGAGGAATTATATACAATCTTCTCCCCTTGAATCAATGAGCTTGAATATCCATCAGGGAGCACACCGGTTCCAGTAGAACGAATCGCCCGACTGTAGTCATCAAGAGCAATCCAATCCTCAGTCGAAGCAGAGAATCGAGTACGGATAGCGTCTTTCACCGACTCAGAAAAAGCGGCAAAGCTCAGAAGCGCAAAGCTTGTGAGAAAGAGAACGATAAGGAGTGTGGAACCCCGAACACCAAGCATCATATTCTCCAGTATACTCAAATTTTCTCTACAAAAAAAGGCATTGCATCGTATACTCGTTGAAACATCGTTTTATTTTTCATGAAGCAATCTATCGAGCATCTTCTCAAGCTTCTTCCAGCACGCCCCTGAGTCTACCAAATGATGGGAAAGGCGGGGAAAATTTTGTATGTCGGGAAGTCAGTGCACCTCAAAAATCGAGTGAGCTCGTATTTCAATGGAACAAGCAAACTTAATGCAGCGAAATCACAAATGGTGGGTCAGGTGGAGAGCATTGAGTGGATTGAAACATCGACCGAAATTGAAGCACTGGTGCTCGAGACAAATCTCATCAAAAAATATCGACCGAAGTACAACATTCTGATGAAAGATGACAAAAATCTGACCTATATAGCCATAGGTGGAGGACCGATACCAGAAGTATATCGGACTCGTCAGAAACCTGAAGGGACGTTTTTTGGTCCATATACCTCTGGAACAAATGTCTCTCACACACTTCGGACACTTCGAAGAATTTTTAAGATTCGAGCGTGTCGAATGCGATTTGGGGTCAATGAGCAGAAGCAGCCCGTAATTCTTGCTAAAGCAGGGAAAGTCCCCCCTTGCATGGATTATTATATTGGTCTCTGTCCTGCTCCTTGTCTTCTGGAGCAAGATAAAATCCAGGCTCACTCACAAAATGTGGAAGCTCTCAAGAAATTTTTACGAGGACAGATGGGTGAAGTACTGACGGAACTTCGAGAAACTATGATGAAACGAGCAAAAGATCAGCAGTTTGAAGAAGCACAAAAAATCAAAGAACAAATAGAGGCCATCGGGATGCTCGGACAAAAACAGATTGCCCGAGATGCTGTTCGCTGATCGTATGATTCCATTGTATTCTTAGAAAAATACGATGCCTATTTCTTGGGAATTACCCCGATTAGAAATGGGGAAATTCAGGGGGTTCATCATATAAAAATTGAGTCCTGAGTTGAAGAATCAGCGGAGGAGATATTTGAACATGCTCTCGCTGAATACTACAGCGGAGAGGAAGGAGAGGAGTGTATCACACTTCTTATGGAATACCCTATTCTCTCGGATGTGCTTCTGGAATACCTCCACAAAAGAAATCTTTCGCTCGAAGTGCCAAGTCAGGGCACAAAGACCGACCTTCTCACTTTTACAAAAACCAATCTCATCGGATTCGCGTATCGTGATGCGATGGAACATTTGACGAAAAAAACCCTCTCCAAGGGAACCATGAAACATATTCTTGAGGAGATTGGATATAGTGTTCCAGAAGTGGGGGCCATTACATTTGAATGTTATGATAATTCCCATACAAATGGCCAATTTACCGCAGCCTCACGCTCCGTAATCGTAAATGGGAAAGCAGACACTTCTCTCTATCGCAAATATAAACTCAAAACTCTGGAAGAGGATAAAATCGATGATTTTGAGAGCATGCGGGAAATCATGCAACGCCGAACGATTGAAGGATTTGAACAAAACAACTTTCCAACTCTCATTATCCTCGACGGAGGAAAAGGGCAGCTCTCAAGCGCGCTAGAATGAGTAGAGCGCGCAATCCAAATACTTGCCGAAAGACAAGGAGATCTTCCTGATCGAAAAAAACTTCCCTCTTTTTGTTCTCTCGCAAAACGAGAAGAGGAAATATTTACTCCTGAGTGCGAAGAATCCGTCCGATTTGAGCACGGAAGCGCTGAGCTCATGCTTTTGCAGCAAATCCGAGATGAAGCCCACCGTTTTGCGATTAATTTCAATCGATCCAGTCGAAGCAAGGCAATGAAGAAAAACATTCTTGAAGAACTTCCAGGTTTTGGTCCAGTAACACGAAAGAAGCTCCTGAAACTTGCTGGATCAGTTGATGGAATACGTGAACTTCCTCTCGATGCTATTGAGTCCATTTGCACCAAACCACAAATAGAGATTCTTCAAAGTCACGGACTCCTTGATATTGACAAATAAATAATTCAGCCTATAAATTTGTAACTTTACCTCTCCCCCAATGCCAAGAGTTACTTCAGAAATCGGTACTCCTGCTTATACCCCGGTAGTGCCAAATTTACCTTGATGTTCTCTCTCTTCCAGAGAAATCATTCAAGTAAGAATTACCCAGTTTGACAATGCGCTCGCAGACTTCTTGCGAATCAACGTAAACCCTTCTCGGCTTTCTTTTCTTCTCCTTCAAACAAAGTGAGGAGCAGATTTTTCGTCAGTAAACCAAGAAGATCAGGCTTATATAACTTGGGCTCTCGAGCGGTTGGAGTTGAGAAAAAACCAGCACCATCTTCCAGAATATGACGCTTTTTTGGAAAAGGTAGCACATATATACCGTGATGCTTGTGGTCTCATAGAAGATGCACTTCACCCACTTACTTTCATCCATCAACAAGCATGAATGGGACAGACCATGGAGGATCATCTCTATTTTGCAAACAATGTAACTCTACAGGCTCATGCAACAAAAGAAGTGATAGGAATTGCTGTGCCAAAAATAATCGAACAGGTTCTCGATTTACTCGAATACCCTGGATCAACGGAAGAATTTCGAATTTCTTTGCTTGATGCACTTCGCATGCGATTGGCTCCACCAGCTCGAACATGGCGAGAGATGCTCGATGCATTGATTGAACTTTCTCGAGAAGGAGTTTCTGGAGTTCTTGCCAAAAGAATGCATTAGTACTCTCTAAAATCGGGAAAAGTAGCAATTCCCGATTTTTTTTCTATACTCTCAGAGGAATGCCTCCACTTGGTACAAGCCCTTAGACACCTATGTCGATTAGTCAAGAGATTGAATCCCGCGTAAATATCGTTGAGCTTGTCTCTCGGTATGTGCCCCTCAAAAAATCAGGAGCAAATTTCAAGGCGCTCTCCCCCTTTGTGCAAGAGAAAACTCCTTCTTTCATGGTGTCTCCAGCAAAGAATATTGCCTATTGTTTTTCCAGTAGAAAATGAGGTGGTCCAATCAAGTTTCTTGCGGAAATTGAGCGAATTGATTACCGAGAAGCTATGCAGATGCTCGCAAAAGAAGTAGGAATAGAATTAAAGACAGACTTCTACAAAGAGCGCTGATCGAATCAAACCGACGTATACGAGGCATACAAGATTGCTGCAGCATGGTATCATGATGAGCTCAAACACGCGGAGAATTCGGATAAGCTCGCCTATGTAAAGCGACGAGGCATAACCGATGCTACTATAGAATCCTTCCAGCTTGGATTTTCTGGAGATCCTCGATGACTCTGGAATACACTCAAGGCACGAGGCATGTCAGACAAAGATATACTCGATACGGGGATATTCGTGAGCGCTCACCGAGATAAATTCTACGGTCGTATTATATTTCCCATATGCAATTACACAGGAAATGTCGTCGCATTCACCGGGAGAATAGTGGATCAATGAGAGCCAAAATATTTGAACTCTCCTGCCTCGCGTATTTTTAATAAATCGGAAATTCTTTACGGACTGCATCTCGCAAAAAAAGAAATCCAAAGTAAAGGATATGCCATCATTGTAGAATGACAGATGGACACGGTGAAGCTCCATCAAGCTGGATACACAAACGCTGTCGGAATTAGTGGAACTGCCCTAACAAAAGAGCACATTCGATTTCTTCGACGACTCACCAGTAAGGTCTACCTCTGCCTTGATTCTGATAAAGCAGGGGTAAATGCCACCTTTTCTAGTCTTGAATCATTGCTCGGAGAAGAAATGGATTGCAAAATTATCCGAATTGAATGAGGAAAAGATCCCGACGAATATATTGAGTCGGGGGGGGATTTTCAGACGCTCATTGCCCATGCTATTTCTCCGATACAGTTCCATCTCTCTGCCAGTGAAAACCGGTATGATCTCTCGAGTTTCGTTGGAAAAACACAAATTCTCCGGGAAGTACTCAAGTATGTGAGACGCATGACAAACAGAATTGAAGCAGATATGTCGGTAAAGCAGCTTTCTCGAGCTCTCGATATATCAGAGGAAGTCATCTACGGAGAACTCAAAAACATCAAACTCCCTCCAAAACAATATGTTGACTCTGACTCCCTCTCTCTGGATTTGGGACACACCCTCATAGGCTATGCAAGTGCCTATCAACTTTATGATTTGTTTTTGAAGACGATTGATTATACTGATGCACACTTTGTGGC
>JAVKLK010000041.1:0-10703 GCA_031539165.1 Patescibacteria group bacterium
CTCCCGATTTAATGAGATTCTTTATTGCCGGAGTGATGAACATGAGCTCATGAATTCCCACTCGTCCATGCCCCTCAGCCCGAGGAATAAGACGTTGTGAGAGGACTCCAAGGAGTGAGTCAGCGAGACGAATTCGGACTTGGTTTTGAATATCTGGATGAAAGAATTGAATCAATCGATTAATGGTCTGAACCGATCCTGAAGTATGCAAGGTCGAAAATACCAAATGTCCTGTTTCGGCCAGATTCATTGCCGCCTCAACCGTCTCTTTATCTCGCATTTCCCCCACCATCACAATATCTGGGTCTTCACGCATAGCAGCGCGAATGGCACTGACAAAAGAGCTCGTATCTCGCCCTACTTCTCGTTGGCTAAAAATTGAATTTTTATCACTAAAAATAAATTCTATCGGGTCTTCAATGGTGATAATATGCTCTCTTCGTTCTTCATTGATTCTATCAATAATCGAAACCATCGTAGTCGATTTACCCGATCCAGTAGGTCCCGTTATAAGAAACAAGCCCTGTTTTGCTCCAAGAATCTTTCTCACACCGTCAGGTAATCAGAGATCTTCCATTTTCTTGGATTCACGCTCAATTCTACGCATGACAAATCCTATCTTGCCGAGCTTAAAGAACCCATTCACTCGAAAAGGGGTCCCATCCCGAGAAACAAAAGCAAAATCGGCATCTTTCGTATCATGAAACGATGCAATTTTTGTTGCATCTCCACGAAACAACTCATGAATGAGCTGTTTCATATCTTGAGGAGTTATTTTCTCTGCTTGAGTCAATTTGCCCAGTTCTCCATGCACTCGAAAGGCAATATGCTCCTCCTCTGCAAGATGAATATCGGAAGCGGTAATCTTGATGGCGTAGGCGAGAATACTCTCAAGTGTTGGAGTATTTGTTTGTGTTTCAGACATGAAAAACAGAGATTATACGAACTAAGCCGCTGATTCAGCACCAATTTGAGATTGGAAAAGCTGAATGAGTTTCTCGGTACGGGCTCCTGATTTCTCGGTCTCAAGGGCGGATTTCCGAGCCTCGGCAGCAGCCTTATCTAAATCAGCAATAATCTGCTTCATCTCTTTTTCTTTCTGCTTCTTTTCTTCCAAAAGACGCTTTTCTGTATCGTATGACTCCTTTGCTTTTGCCTGAATTCTCGCAAGATCGAGCTGGAATGCTTCAATAGCGCGAGTCAATGTTGCATCCGTGCTTGGGATATCCGAAGCAGAAATATTTGATACAGAGGGTTCCTCTTGGGTTGGGGAAGTCACAGTATCCACCTCTGATTCTGAAGTACTTGTTCCAAAGGTTACTGAAGCTTCCGAAGTAATTGAAACTTCTGGTTGAAACATTTCTGCAGCAGTGTTGGCAATCTGCTCCGACTCAATTGGAGTCACTACCTCTGAAGGGGCATCAGGAGAAAATGATATATCAGAAGATACTACCGATGGAGCATCATCGAGAATAATGAGATCTGACGTTTCCTGTACGACTGGAGGTACAGAAGCCTGAGAAGAAGCATTCGCTGTTGCAACGGCTGTTGAAGCAGGAGTGGCAGAAGATGACTCTTTAGCAGCGTCATCAACAATGGAATCGAAGAAACCCATAGAACAAATTATGAAATACATAGGTAGCGTATCATACCCTGCTTGCATTTGCAAAAATAGGATGCAACTCTATAATCCATCGGTATTTTTCATCAAACCTATGGACTTTTCAAAAGCACAAGAATTGCTCAAGCTGCAGCAAGAAGCACAAAAAATTCAGAATGAACTCTCCAATATTCACATCGAGGCAGAGGTAGACGGAGTAGTTGTAACCGTTGACGGTCAAATGAAGGTCATTAGCTATATCGTAGAAAATCCAGAAATTCTCAATGATCAGGCACGTCTCCAAAAAGCCAGCTGCGAAGCTATCAATAAGGGATTAAAAAAGTCCCAAGAAATCGCTGCTGAAAAAATGAAAAGCGTGATGGGATCTATGGGACTCAATCTACCGGGGATGTAGTCTACTTGGCATACAGCCGATACAATATTTCTGCTAGTTCCGCTCGAGTGAGCTGTGCCTGAGGCATGAAGTTAGGTCATCTTGGTACCAGCACTGATTCATCCCGACTCCACAATGCAAACGGAGCGAACCAATCCGTTCGTTTCACATCCAAATATACTGGCCCATCCGGGGTTGGTATATTTTTTGTTGTGACAAAAGCCATCTTCAAGCCCTCCGCACGAGTTATTGGAGCATTCGGACGGAATGTGCCATCAGGATACCCAGATACCGCCTTGCGCTCTCGAAATGCATTGATATAGGGGGTAAACTCCCCTCGCTCGGGAATATCCGAGAAGAAGGAACGAACATCCGAGCTTGGCGGAATCTTGGCTGCCCCACAAATCATTTTGAGTGCTTCCTGTCGAGTTACAGAAGCATTCGGACGGAATGCTCCCCCCTGTCCGCTTACAATACCCCCATCCTTCAAAAATTGGATTGCCCGCGCATTCGGGTGGGTATTCGGAACATCAGAGAAAATTGATATATCTTGAGACGCAATCTTTGGAGGGGGAACAACAGAAACTTGTCCAGCAATAGAAGAAGTATTCTTCTGCACGGTTTTTTGAGCATCAAGAAATACAAGAGGATTGAGGGTGAATTTCTTCGCCTGCTCCATTCAGAGACCTCGATTTACTGCTTCCATGAAGCCAAGTCCAAGGTCTCTCGCCTCTTTTATAGTGAACGGCCAGTAGGGATGAAATGGGGCATCTGAAGTATCTATCTGAAAGTGGAGATGTTCCCCGGTTGATTGCCCCGTATTTCCCGTCTTTCCAATAATATCCCCTTCTTGTACTTTTTGTCAGACTGAAACCGTTATTTCAGAAAGATGGAGAAAACAGGAGTATACCGATGTAAGACTTCCCCGAACCATCAGTCAATCATGGCGGAGTACTATGTACTTCCCTTCCGAAGCATTTTCTGTAGCGGTAATGACTATTCCTTCGAGTACCGCAAAAACAGAGTCCCCCGAATGCATCGGTACAATATCTACTCACGGATGACTCCCATTTTCCTCTCCATAATCGCCCGCAATATAATTTCCCAAATAGACAGTCGTGTAGATATTTCCCAGAAGGGAGAGTCGTTCTGGCTTATAAGACTCTAAAGTACGAATCGGATACATATGCTTCAGTTAGCGGATAGTTTTTGCTCGCTGCATATCTTGAACTACTTTGCCAGTTTCTGCTTCAGTTGCAAATTCTTCAGCGGAAGAATTTGAAGAAGGAACCTGCTGACGGAGTTGGGAAATATCCTCCGATACGGTCTGCTGAACCTGTGCCTTCTGCTCTACGAGTCTCTCCGGAAGGGTTGTGCTGAATATCTTGTCTGCAAGACGATCAAGCCAGGCAATAAATTTATGACTGGAAAATCCAGCAAGAAAAGTAAATACCGCATACAGATACAAGCTCTGAATAGTAATTTCAGGGGTTACCGATCCAGAACCTTGCAAAACTCCGAGCCCACTTCGAGCAATAAAGAATGCCACTATTCCCAAGACGCTTGATAAAACTGGTTGCATGAAGAACCAATAGGCCCAAGTATAGTTAAATCTTCCCGTATATATCTCAACCGTAACGAGTCTTTGGAATTCAGAAAGATGAATCTTTCCTGAAGTATAGTCGGAGTACGCTACTGTATACAAATTTGCATACTTGATTGATCGGTAAAAGTCTTTTATCATAAAAGACACCCCTCCTATGATACTCACGGAAAGCATGAGTATCATGAGTTGGATTTCTCGGTTTACCTCAACTGGAAGAGCGTTAAGACCCGATAGTCCAAGGTATTGATTCACCTCAAATCCTATAGAAAATCTCGCTACGTACCCTGCAAGAGCTATGAGTCCAAGAATGAGAAGAAGAATGGTAATCTTCGCAAGAGTATTTTTGGTATCGAGAGAAAGCATGGTGCTATGGGCTATGGTGTAGAGGGTGCATTGGGAGTTCGAATCCCTTCTGACTTCCGAGTCTCTTCTTGTGCCTTTGTAATGGCAGAGTCTGCTGGTGAGAGTCGGAATGCATAGTCATCTTCTACGAATCTTCCCTTCAAAGCAGAAAGACATCGGATAATATTCTCATGCCAGTTCTTCGGACTAGAAGCATAAATAGACCCTGTTTTATTTCCCCATCGAGAGAGTTCACTTACCCGCGTATAATCCCCCAAAAATTTATTGTTCAGGGTTTTCGCCATCCAGTAGACACCATCTCTTGGAGAAAGGAAATCCTGCGTTCCCCCAGAATCGGTATTCCCAATATTTCCCACGTTATACGGAGTTTTGAGATTCCTTCCAAGTCCTGTCTCAGCGAGCCCAATACAAATGAGAAAGCTCGGATCAAGTTTTGCCTCCAAGGCCTCTTCTGTCCAAACATTCCACTGGGCGAAATCTGGAGTGGCATATCGATCCAAAAGATCCTTCTGTCTCTCAATTTCCGTATCTCAAGAAACGCGGAATCGATCGTATTTTGTGGTATTTGCCATATATCCGTATCGAAGCTTGAGATCTTCTATAAATTTATATTTATATTTCGTACTCAGTGACTCGTATCGCAATCGAGATACATCAAGGTATCGAAGTCCATCAACGGTTTGCTGATTGAGCCATACCTCAAAGTGTAAGTGCGGTCCACTCGACATGACTCCCGCTCAAGGAGTTCCTGGAGCTCCACCCGATTTTGCAAATACCTGCCCCTTTTCTATGAAATCAAATTTCTTCACGAGCACTTCGCTTATATGCCCGTATACCGTCATAAATCCGTTTGGATGTTTAATGGCCATATACCCATATCCATTCTGAGTCGGCTCGTTGATGAAGTAGACGTACCCTGCCATCGGAGCCTTAACATCCGATCACTGATCAACGGGTATATCAATACCCTCATGGGAACTTCAAACGGAATCAAAGTAGTCAGCATCTTGGTAGTATGCGGAAATGCGAGTTGCCTCTACTGGCCAATCCATTGGATTTTGAGGCACTTCATCCAGGGCAACACTTCGGAGCTTCTTCTCACTCTGGTATGAAAGATTAAGATCCGCACACTTTGGACTGGATTTCCCTTCTTTGGAGACTACTGAACCAGCCGTTACGACACAACCAGAACGTTCCGCAATGGTAGAAAATGCACCATCGTACAACTGTGTTGCTTGGGCGAGACGAGCTTCAATCTGGTTCTGCTTTTCTTGTCTATCAGAGATGTACTCGTTAAAGAGGGCTTCTTGCCCCTTTGTTTGCTCCAGTAATTCCTGTTTAAATCGCTTCTGCTCCTCAAGTGAAGCAGTATATTGAGCAAGCGATTGTTTTATCCGGATAACGCTCTGCTTTTCTTCTTTAAGTGCCTGAGTTTGTACATAGTAACTTCCCAAAAGCTCTCTTCGTTCCTCCAAGAAGTTCTGTCCCGTAATCTCAAGAATGGTAAGAAAGTGATAGTTTGCAAGAACATCAGAAATGCTTCCATCGGTAAATACAAGTGTACGGATAATATCGACTGAATCATCTTCGCCATATACCTGATCTCCTTTTGAGTAGAGGTAGGAGAGGTACCCGAGAATAGCCTCTTTATTGGCATCAATTCTTGCCTGAAGCAATACTATTTCACGAAGAGCATCAGCAATTTCTTTGTTTTTGATGCGGATTGCTTCTTCGGCATCTTTCATTTTTTGGGTACTTGAGGCGATTGATTCATCCAAGTCAGCAAGAATCGACTGAAGCGTAAATTTTTTAGAAGTGATTTCAAGCTTCTGCTCCTTCAAAGAATCTTTTGCTGTTTGAACTCGCGTGAGCATTTGTTCAAGATTGCGAATTTGCCCCTCGCTCTCAAAAAGCCCCTTTTCTTCATCAGGAGTAAACGGAGATTTTTCTATGAGAATCTCTTTTTGCCCCTCTTTGAAGTCATCCAGGATTTTTGCTGTTTTTGATTTCTTGATTCCTACGAATGAAACACTGTCATCGGTTTGTCATGAACTAGCCTGAGCACTGAGCACTCCTCCGTGTACAAAAATACTCTGCACGAAAAGAATCGCCACAAATGCTGAGGCAAGAACTCGGGAGAATGAGAATGAATCGAAGAATCGGGAAATGCATCACATAGAGCCATGCTACCATATTGCTCCCCCATCTCCAAAAAAAGTCCTTGACTTTTACTATTTCTCGTTCGCTCGACTAAAGAAGAGGATTTGCCGCTGTTGATTTGCCAGGGTATAAGTTTCCACTCTATCCAGTTTTAATCAAAGCTTCTTTGCCGCGCGAAGCCCATCCCCCAGCTCCTCTTCACTCGGCATTTTGTAGAGAGCAATTTGCCCATTCTCGGCAAGAAATGGGATTGCCCATCAGAGAATATCCGGCATGTACGCAGTAGCTCGTGAAACTACCCAATCATATGCACGCTGGTATCATGGTTCTGCTGCAAGAGATTCTGCTCGCATATGAACTGCCTCAATTTCAAGGCCCAATACCTCAGCAAAATGTTTACAAGCTCGAATCTTTTTGCCAACAGAATCCAGAAGTGTCATACGAATGCTGGGTTCGATGATTTGAAGAGGAATCCCAGGAAATCATCATCCCGTTCCAATATCAAGCACTTTCTTCTCCTGCAATGATGCGTAAACAAGAAGCATAATAGAATCAATGCAGTGTTTCTCGATTATATCAGGCGCCTGTCGAATTGCTGAGATATTCGTATGGGCATTATACTCCATAAAAGCCTCCAAGAATGACCGAAACATGGTCGCTTGAGAAGCTTGAAGGCTATAGTATGGTTGAAAACAGGCAATAATATCGGATTCTTTCACTAGTCTGCAATAACGGAAACTTTGACGAGATTTCCCGCGTACCCTTCGAGTGTGACCTTCTTTCCTCATTCAAATGCAGGAGTAACACAAGCATCTGCTACAAAGTAATCAACTCCATCTATAGAAATTTTATAGGTATTCTCAGAAGCTCGCTTCAGGGCAAAGATATTCCCAATCTCACGATCAAGAATCTGATTGGAGAATCCTCCTTCCGAGGATTCATTTCTCGAAAACCACTTCGGAAATACATACGAAAATCCAGCACTTGAGACTGCTAAAATGCTTGCTTGCACAAGCGTAAATGTTTGCTCTCCTGTTATACCTACATACGCAGCAAGAAGAAACGCTGCCAAACTGAGAGAAAGTCCATAGAGCGTACCCGTGAACATCTCCATAATGAAGAAGAAGACTCCAGCAGAAAGCCAAAGAACAAGAAGTTGATTCATGGGGTAGGGATTATTTTATACCAAAAGACTTACTAATACTCGTGAGAATGTCCGAATCAAGGACATACTTTGTGTTCCCTCCAGAAAGAGAATTCTGGATAACGGAGAGTTGTTCTTTTGTAACAGCCGCTCCCTTGAAGAATTTTTCTGCAGCGCTCGATTCAAGCTCAAGAGATTTTGCTGTTGCTTCCGCAAGAGCTACTTTTGCCTGAGCCTCTCACTGAGCCCGGAGTATTTGTCCCTCTCGCTCTCATTCTGCCTGAAGAATTTTTGATTGTTTATCTCCCTCTGATTTTGTAATAAGAGCCAGCTTGTATCCCTCTGCTTCCAGAATTTGCGCTCGTTTCTCTCGCTCCGCTTTCATCTGCTTGCTCATTGATTCTTGAATATCATGAGGAGGGTCAAGTCGCTTAATTTCAACGCGCATCACCTTCACCCCCCACTTCCCCGTTTCTCTATCCAGAGATTCAAGAAGTTTTGCGTTAATGACTTCTCGATTTGAAAGCGTGTCATCAAGACTCATAGTTCCAAGAACGGAACGAAGATTTGTCTGTGCAAGATTCACTACCGCCATAAACACATTCGCAATCTCATACTGTGCCCGAACCGGATCAATAATTTGAACATATACAATTCCATCAACCGCAACGCCAACATTATCTCGTGTAATAATCTGCTGTTCTGGAACATTCACCACCTGCTCTCGCACATCAATACGACGAAGCGATTGAATTCCCGGAATCATAAAATGAATTCCCGGAGTACGAGTACTGGTATATCTTCAGAGGAATTCTACAAGTCCCACCTCTCCTTGATTCACCTTTTTTACGAAGAGTGGCACGACAATTGCTACAGCAACGAGAAGGAATAAAAGAGTTGGCATAAATATTGGGTTTGAAATACTTGGGAATCATTTTAAACTCGATAAAAAAATTAGCAACAGAGAATATGAATCGAACTCCCCTAAATATTACTACCATCGGAGGAGGAACAGGGAGCACGAACGTGCTTCTTGGACTCAAACACATAGAAGGGCTCAATCTTGCAGCGATAGTCACTTCCTCTGATTCAGGAGGAAGTGCCGGAGAACTTCGAGATGAATTTGGAATTCTTCCCCCCGGGGACGCACGAAGAGCCATAGCAGCCCTTGCGAGAGATACCGAAAGAGTTCGTCGTATGTTTGAGCATCGATTCAGTAAAAGCCGAATTAAGGGACATACTATCGGAAATCTTCTCCTTACTGGACTTGCTGAAATGACTGGCTCTTTTGAAGAGGCAGTCGATTTGCTTTGTACTATGTTTGATGTGCAAGGGAAAGTTATACCAGTAACCCTCAATGATACCCATCTGGTAGTGGAACTTGAAGACGGACAAAAAATCGTAGGAGAAACGAATGTGGATATCCCCAAACATGATGGAAATCTCCGTATCACCAAAGCATACCTCACGGGAGAGAACTCTATAAACCCCCGAGCACGAGAAGCAATTGAGCACTCAGACTTCATCATCATAGGTCCGGGAGATCTCTATACGAGCATAGTTCCCAATCTTCTTATAGAAGGCATGCGGGAAGCTCTCACAAATACAAGTGCCACGATTATTTACGTCTGCAATATCATGACGAAATACGGGGAAACCTCCGGATTTACCGCACATGACTTCATCCAGGTAGTAGAAACATACATTGGAAAGGGAGTGATAGATTTTGTCATTCTCAATAACGGAGTAATTCGCCCAGACCTCGCCGAAAAATACGAACAAACTGAGGGGAAAATTCCTGTCGTCAGAGGAGATGATTCTCTCTACACGAAGACCAGCTACCGCGTAATAGAGCGAGATCTCACCAGTATTCACGACTACGTCCGACATGATCCCAAAAAAATTGGGCAAGTCATACTCGACTTTGTGCAAGGTTGGATAAAATAAATCTATGTCTCCAAAACAGTCTCCCGCGTTTACTCGCGAAAAAATCATCAAAGAAAGCTTCATTGAGCAAGAACTTCTGAATGCTTCGGTAGTACAAAAAGAGCTCATGCGATCCCTCCAAGAACTCAATGGGCAAATGGGTGTGCTCAACCACACTCTTACCCTGATACGAGAACATGAATTCGTCGAGCTCCATAAATCAAAATGGCGCATCATCACATACCAAATTTTACTCGGTATCTTATTTGCGATAGGAACGGTTCTCGGACTCGCACTCTTCTCTTGGACAACCTATACTTTTTTCAAAGATAGTGAAATACTCCGTCAAATCGTTGACAAACAGTTGGATTCTCGTAATTTCAACATAAATGGAATTCGAGAGAAGGCAATAAAGGATGCCTCTTGAGAAAAAAATCTCCACTCTACTGGAACTGGAGTCACTCACACTGGAACAACTCAGTCATATAAGTAGTCCACTATGTCCCTCGTCACTCAACGCCCCGCTCATATGAGCCTTGCTGAAGCAGAACAAGCCCTGAATCATCGACTTGGAGTAGTCGATACCTCTACAGAATGAGCCCTGCTTCGCCGCAAAAGCCAAGTTGAAGCCCTCATGTATCCACAAGGACCACGAGTAGAATTTCTTTGATGACATGCGGTGGTGCGGAATTTTGCAAAAAATTAAAATACATGAGAAAGTGTTGGAATATAACACTTCCTCTATGACAGACAAAAACAAAGAAGTAGCGATTGGGGGTACAAGTATACTCCACAAATCGGATTCTTTTGATCAGGTACAGGCTGTTGCAAACTATCTTCAAAAAGCCAAACAGGAACTCGGAGACTGTCCTGCGTATCAAAAACTACAAAGTGCGGTATATGAAAAGGCTGCTAAACTCAGTGCATCAACCCAAAACATCGATGCAGAGTTTTTTTCCTTGCGAGAAACTGCCCGAATTGAGTGCAAAAATGCTCAAAACGCTCTAAAAAAAGAACTGACACTAACTGTAAGTAATCCGAAAAAGGCCTCTGAAAAAGCCTGAAGCCTTGCCCCGATTCCCGTGCCTGAAAACGTAACACCAAAGGTCAAAGAAGCTTATGATGCAGTAAACGGTATTACTGACCCAGAAGTGAGAGAAATCGTGCTCAAGACGTTTGCCTGGAGAAGGATTCTAGAGATTGATACGTTCTCAATCAAATTCTCCGAAGAGTACCTTCGGTACATGATAGAATTTGTCAAAAACAACATTGAGTCCATCAAGAACATTCTTCAGCTTATAAAGAGTCAACCAAGCGAAGTACAGGCCATGGTAAGAAATACGTACGCTTGGAAGAAGTTCACCGAAGATAATGGATTTCCTGTTTTTAAAGAGGCGGATATCAAAAACAACATTGAGTCCATCAAGAACATTCTTCAGCTTATAAAGAGTCAACCAAGCGAAGTACAGGCCATGGTAAGAAATACGTACGCTTGGAAGAAGTTCACCGA
>JAVKLK010000042.1:0-20765 GCA_031539165.1 Patescibacteria group bacterium
GAGCAGCATTCGCGAATTTGAGTCAGCAATGTAGGTTACTACAAGCACTCATTGTTCATGCATGAGCTCACGAAGCTCTACTACATGGGGAGGAATTCTTCCTCATGCATTTCTCTGATTTGGTCGAGGAGCGTTACCATTTTTTGAGCGCGGTCATTTCCGAGGAGCAGAAGGGCGAGGCTTTGGTTTCACACTTCAAAAGACTTCGGAGTAGTCGAAATTTTTGGATCACATAGGGTTTCTCGTTCATCTAAAAGATGACTCGTGAGAGGAATCGGTCATCATACATAAAGAAGAACAAAGTATATGACTTATTTGATGTAATACAAATATTTGTTTACAGCAATGGGTAATTTGGTGGTGTCCCAGAAGTACGCCTCTAGCGGTTTCAGTTCAAAACTTGTCCCCTCAAATTCCCGCTCTTTAAACACCTTCTCAGAGAAGAAATCGTATTTCTTTTGAAGAATAGGGTTTTTCAAAGCACGAGCCTTGAATGTTTCATTGTGAAATAAAAACATCGTCCACGATTCAGCAAAGTCTTCATACTTATTCGTCATAGCATACCCACTCACAAAATCCTGAAGTGCCATCCCTTTTTTCTTCGTTTTATAGTCAATCCATGAAATATTGTAAAATAGCTCACTTGGGTCAGATGAGAGAGTTCCCTCTTTGAGAAATTGGAGATCAATCACGTGTCCAAGTTCATGTCAAAATACCTTTATCGATTCGCTCTGGGAAGGAAGCCTCACCACGAGACTCACTGCATCAGTTGTCATTTTTCATCTTGGTTCAGTTCTATCATCCACGAGCTCAACCGTGATAGGGGTTACCTTTTCCTCCAAAAGAGGACTCTTAAGAATTCGCTCAAGATAGGATTGAAGAGATTCCGCTTGAGAAAGAGTCGTTCGGACAATAAACGTATACTGAGCACCCGGAGCACTTCCGAGAGAGGTTTGCTCGATTTGTTTTGCGGCGGCATGGGTAAGTACTTCAGATTGAGAAGGATGATCCGGCTCTTCATTTTGAACTGCGAGAACCGGTTCAGACGGAGGTATTTCAGACGGAATTTCTGATTTTGAAATACGTATCCAAGCAAAAAGCAGGACGAAGAACGCAAAGAAGTAAAATACGAAGAGTCAAACGGATCGACGCATACTATCCACTCGTAGAATAGAAAAGCTGAACTACCGCGTTCACCAGCGGAAAAGAAAGAAGCATGACAATGAATCCAATGATTCCAAATTTCAGTGAAGTTTTTGCTGTTTTGACTCGCTCATCATTTCCTGCAGCTATAGTATAGAGAATACCCGCATACACTATCGCTCAGACAGAAAGGAGTGAACCGACAAGAATGATTTGATTTGCTACATCAACAATGCGTTGTCTCGCTCCTCCATTGAGTGAGTAATCTTCATTTGAAGCCTCAATTACTCATCGTGGTTTGCATCTCTGGAGGGCATCTGAGAGAGGTATATTCTCCGTATTCGGATCATACTTACAATCACCCGAAGGGGCAGTGGAGCCGCTATCTGCATAAACAAAGGATACGGGGGCGAGAAAGGATACCGCTATGAGACAAAAACTAAGAAATGTTTTCATGAGAGCTTTAAGAGAAAGAGAAACCTGAAACAATTCGAACCACTACATAGGCAAGTGGCGCAATAGCTAAACCAATAACAACATACAGAAGAGCGATCCATGCTTTTTTGAATTCACCTTCATCTCCGCTTGCAGAAAAAAGTTTAAATCCTGTATAAATAAGCATTCCTATAGCCACGACAACATAGGCAGAGATGAGGTATACCTGAATAGTCTTCAGAAATCCATCTTTTACGGTTACATTGGTACTTTCAGCCGCACTATTTTTCCCTCATTCGACCAACAAGAGATTCTTCGTTGAACCAAAAGCCGCGTGTACTTGAGGAGTCGAAAGTATGACAGTGCCAAAACAAAATGAAAACAGCAGGAGAAAAGAGGCAAGATATTTCATAACTATCCGATGGTAAGGCTATTAATGGCTTCGATAATGGCATAAGCAGCCCCAGTAAGCACTACTCCAATAAGAGCATACTGGATAGTGGACTTTGCTCATTTTGCTTTATTTTCATCTCCATACGAAAGCATCATAAGAATTCCTCCGTAAGTAAGTGCCATGACAGCAAGAACTCCCGCAAACATGATAGCCTGTCGAATAATTTTCCCGATACTTACTGCAACAGAAGTATTCTCAAATGGAAGTCCTATCTTCATAGGAGCTGGCAATGTCTCAGCAAACCCAGGAGCAACCCAAAGACAGGCAAAAAGAGCGCCCAAAAGAGACAAAAAACTGAGGCGCAGCAAAGATGTTACGAAGCGGTTCATAGAATCCAGATTACAAATTGTATAATTCCATACGAAAGCATGGCGATAGCAAGCGCAATGATATTGTATGTTACAATAATTTTCCCTTTGTTTGCCTTCTCGGAGTCACCCGCACTCGTAGCCATTAAGAATCCTCCTATTGTTATAAAGAGCACTGCCCCTGTACTCACCACAACCAAGAGCACTTGAGAAAGACGGTAGAGAAAATCTTTTACATTTCCATTATTAGAACTTTCCGTATTTCCCTTCGCATAAACCTTCCGAGATGGAGAAATATCGCGAGGATTGAACTTGAAATCCGTGGTGCTGAGTTTTGAACCTGGCGAAGTAGGAGAAGACGAAGAAGATGAGGAACTGGAAGCCTTATCACTTGCAGCGTCCATCTGATTTACATAATTTGCACTTGAGGGATTATTTGTTGAATTTGCAGACATGCTTGCATCACTTGCAGCAGGATTATCACAAGGAATTTCTGCCCCAAACGCGTCGAATGTTGTACATGCAAAAGCAACTCATTCTGACCCACTCGAAAAAGGACTCAATGAAGCAATAACCAAAAGCAATAGACCTATTCTTTGTAATTTTTTCATACCCGCATTCTAGCCTAACACGGAAGAAACTCAAAACAATTGCATTCACCTCGCGATGGATATACTAGCGATATAGTTTTTCCTCTTATGAAAATATTCATTTCTATTCTTGCAAACGGGCTCATCCTCTATGGAATGGGGCTCCTTCTTCCTGAAATCGTAGCAACCGGAGGAATAAAGCTGTACTTCATAGGAGGAGTAGTGCTTGGACTTCTTAATACGTTTATTAAGCCCATTCTTGGAATTCTTGGATTTCCTTTCATGATTCTCACCTTCGGACTTTTCACCCTCGTGATAAATGGAGTAATCCTCGTACTCCTTGAAAAAATCATTGCCGCACTCAACATTGTAGGAGTAGCCTACCACATAAGCGGGTGGGCCAACTTTGCAATTGCGGTTGTTATTTTTACGATTTTTAATACACTCTACGGCGCTTTTTTCAAACGATAATTATGACTCAAATTCTTACTTGGATTCTCGTAGCAATCAGTGGCATCCTCTCAATCCTTATAGCACTCCAATCAAAAGGTGCCGGTCTCTCACTTGCGCCTGGCGCTGGTGATTTTGGTAAGTTTGAAAAGCGTGGTCCAGAAAAAGTTCTGCACGTCATCACTACCGTGCTTGTTATCGGATTCATTACCTGCGCAACTCTTCTCTTCTTCTTGGCAGCGTAGCGCCTTCTCTGAAGAATTTTTTTTATTATGCAATTCTATCATCGCATTAAGAAGTACCTCTTCTTGCTTGCGTGTGTATTTTCCCTCTCTCTTAGTGTACACGCTATTTTTGTCTATGTATACGAGGGAGCCAAGTCCACTCCAGAACGAGGTGGAACATTTAGCATTGGAATTCTTGGAGCTTCACCAAGCCTCAATCCAACTCAGTATACGCTAGATAACGCCAATGATTTTGCTCTCCGATTCCTGTATAGAGGGCTTTTGAAGTACAATCCAGATTCTGGCTCAATAGAGGGAGACTTGGCAAATTGCGATGTATCAAAAATCTCGGAGATTCGATGCTTCTTTAAGACAGGGGCTCTCTGGAGCGACGGTACTCGAATAACTCTAGAAGATATTTTAGCAACCTACTCGCTCTTGGCAGAAACAGAGGTAAATAAACGTCTTCAGTCTGGTCTTTCAAAGTTTGCTATCACGCGTGAGGGGGATGCGGTTGTATTTCGATCCACGAGTCCATCAAGCGAAACGCTGCAATACTTGATGATTCCTATTATAAAAAAGTCTACCTCGGAAAAACTGCGATCTGGAGAAACATTTCAAGATGATGCCTATAGTGGGAACTACCAAATAGAAAAACGGGAGATGGATTCAGTGCGAGGGAGTGAAAATATCACTCTCTGAATCACGAGTATTTCTCCAAAGAATCAAGGATATTCGCGCATTCTTCTAAAATACTATCCGGACGAGGCTACCCTTATAGCACAGAAAGATGGACTGAATCTTTTCTATCCAGGCTACTATGAGACAACTGACATAGGCGCTCGGTTTATGAGTGGGGCAATCTTAACCCCAGACTTCATTGGAGCCTTTCTTAATACGGAACGCCTTGATGTTGGGAAAAGAGCACTCCTAGCAAGCATTATTTGAAGCGCATGACAGACGGATTGACTCATGACGGTTAAGAATCCATTTTTCAGTAATACCGCTATTGTTCGGGATTTGCCAGAAAATCTCGATGAAGCACTTCAAAAAGTAGGATACTTTCGGAAATCTGCACTCCCTTCTCTTAAAAAGACGGATACCCAAAGTGGGAGTACCAGTTCGGGAATTTCTTATCATCTCCCCCCTTCCCTTCAGCTCGAACGAGCCGCTGTGACATCATCCGGACTTCGATTCTTCGATACGCCAAGCAAATGATCTCCTTATGAAACCTCAACCAAGGATGAAATACTCCTCTGAGGAACTGTCCCAAAGGGGGTAACTGGAGTATTTATTAATTCCTACCGACTTAAAGGTTTTACTCCTGGATCTGAACGTTTTAGCTATAGAGCTCGGAGAGATCTGGGGAATCTAAAGATCGGGGTGAACCGTTACGTTCTCTCATTTGAAAAAAACGGACAGCGGGAAACTGCAGAAACCCTCGAAATTCGGATGGGTCTCCCAAAGGTAACTCCAGAGGTCAAACCAACTACTCCTGAAACGGAGAATAAAAGTCTCTCCGGTACCGTTTCATCTACTGCGACTGGGGCTACTCCCGTATCTACCGGAACAGGCATGAATACGAGCACAGGAAGTGCTTCTATCGAACCCCCAAAAGAAACTCCAGTAAAAACTCCAGAACAAACTGAACCAATAGAATCAAAGGATGACTGACTCTATACTGCGAGTGGTTCTCGTGCCGTTCTTACTATCAAAAGTATTAGTCCAAGAGATGAAGTTCTTGCAGCATCAAAACGAGCCGTTGAAGCTCTAGAGAAGGTCGGCTTCCAAGTAATCTTTGAAGAGATTGAGAATAGCCCCTCCGCCATACTAGAAACAAAAAAAGCTACTTCTAAGAAGTATGATGTTCTTATTGCGGGAGTGAATCTCTGATTCCTTGGAACATACATTTCACCATACTTCCACTCTGGACAAGCACAAAATTGATATAATTTCTCTTTGCTTCGAAACCCAAGCATGGACGTTCTTTTGGAGGAGCTCAACACGCGAGATGTATCTCCAGAGAGTCGAACTCGGGCCTATGAAAAGATGAATGAAATTCTGAAGAAAGAATCAGTACTTGTTCCTCTTGGGACACATCCACTCCGATACTTCATTGACAAAAATATTCTTGATTTTACGGCACCAAATATTCTTCCATCAGCTACCTATATTGATAGTGCGATTCATCCATCCTATCTCAAAAAAACCTACTTAATCCAGTGGGAAGAAAAAAGTGTATCTGGATTTTTTGATTGGTGTTCCCAAAAATTGAACCAGTAATATGAAAGAGGAAATCGTTCTCCCCGCATGGCAGATAGCAAGTGAAAATAGCGAGATTAAAGTATTTAACTTCTTCCCCTCTCTTCTCTCAACACTCTATCTTGCGTGCATTCTCCTCTACCAAGTTGCCTGGAGTTATATCTACGTATTCAACCTCAAAGATCAATTCTTCAGCCTTGTTGTAGATTTCGTACATGCTGACTATTTTGTAGAATGTATTGTCACTTTGGTGGTATTTTTTCTTTTTTTCATCATAGTAACCCCCATTGCAGAAGGGGGGCTCATTTCCATAATCGATCGCATTGATAAGAGAGACTCTGAGCAGGCAAATATCAATACGGTATGATTTGGCATATCTCGATGAATCAAGAACTTTCTCCCAATATTTGAAGCAAATAACATTACTGCCCTCTTCAAACTTATTTCCATTATCACTTTCACTCTCTTTCTGATTCGACTCTTCGGCACGCAGTACCTTGGATATATTCTCGGAATAATGGGGGTATACTTCGCCATCGCGATAACCATTAACATGTTTCTCGCGTATACTCGATTCTTTGTTGTACTCGAACACATGAAAGCATTTGATGCAATTGTAGCATCGGCAAGCATGGCACTGGAACATTTTGGTATCACCTTCAAGCTCTACCTCACACTCATGCTCGTATATGTGCGAACTATTCTCACAGTAGTGGCATTTCTTTTATTTCCGATAGCCCTCTCTGCAATACTCACCTACGCCACAGTAGCAATGGTAAAAATATTTTTTATTGGATTACTCGGAGTTCTCGGACTTGGATTCATTGTATTTATCAGCCATCTTAATAGTGTCCTCGAAATATTCGTAGAAACACTTTGGTACCGAGCTTATATAGAAAATAAGAAACACGGGGCAGATGTTTACAAATAAATTATATAGTTTAAAATAATCATGTCGGTGGGAGAACTTTCCTCCTTTAGGTTCCTCTCCGACATAAAAATCATCAAAAAAAAAGCCCCTGTACGGGACTTTTTATTTTTCTATAAAACATCGCTGAAATCATCTTTTACCCCATCCTTGAGATACTGATGGATAGCGTTTCGCGTTGCAAGAAGTCACAGACAGGCAGCCATTTGGCGCTTCGGGGTAATCGGCGTACCGAGCATTTCTTGTACATCCCCATAGGCCATCTTGAGAATTGACTCCAGAGACGCTCCGAGAACACTCTCTCAGAAAATAGCGGCGGCAGCGGTAGTCACAATTGCCGTATCCCCCTCAAAAGAGAAATCTTCCAAAAATCCCTCAGAATCAGATTCGCGTATCCGTAAATACACTGTCAGCGAATCTCAGCAGCTTCGATTTTCTTCTCGATAGATAACCGTTGGATGTTGCAAAATCCCCTTATTCGGGGGATTTTTTGCATACTCAAGAAACATTTCAGAATACGTGGACATGTTTATTTGCTTTCGGAAAATGCTTTAAGAGCTTCTATTGCTATTTTGTAGCGCCCTGGTTTTCCTCCGCTGGTAGCCATAGTAGTATCCTCGTGACCACGAAGCGCATTCGCTATTACAGCAAGCTGATTGATTTGAAGTCCATCCGGAATGAGCTCGTTAAGGTGAAGAGCCTTCTGATTCGCTGATTCTCCTCCTGCAACCAAGAGCGCAACAACCATCTTCTTCAGAACTTCATCAGATTGAGCAGCTGTGGCTTTTTGAGTTTCAGAGATAGCCAGTCGAAGAGCTGCCTCATCGGAGAGTTTCCCATTTCCCGATCCACTCATAAGTGCCATCGCCATTCGGAATACTCGGGTCGTTTCATTTGGAACTGCACCTTGAGCAGATTGCTGAATCAAAATGTGTTTATCCTGAAACTGACGAGCTTCTTCTGTGATGTCTGCACCGAAGTACGCTTTTTGTGGAAGCTGTTTCAGTATCTGATTCGGAGAAGTGTTGACTGATGCAGCTGCGGCAAATTCAAGGGGTATCTGTTTCATCCGTTTTGCTTCAGTTTTTGCTGGTTGTTCTTCTGCAGGTTTTTGCTGGACAATCACTGGAGGCTGGACGACCACCGGAGTCTGTACAACTGGAGCAGGAGCAACTTTTTGAACCACAGGAGGCTTCTCTAGAGTCACCACTGTTGTCGCAGGAGCAGCAGGGGCAACTGGAGCAGGAGAAAGTCGCTGAAGAATGCTCTCCATCTTTTGCACTTCTGGTGTATTTCTTCCTTTGAAATAATCGGTATATATCTGTCGAGCTGCCACAGGGCTATTTTTAGCAAATGACTCAAAATGTTGAATCGCCTGATTTGGAGTTGCCGGGTAATACTTTGGTTCGAAATACAAAGCAGTGAGCTTGAGCATAAACGCTGAGCTAATTCCCGTTCCGCCAAGATTCTCCAAAGCATTAATTTCACGCAGAGATTCAATCTTTGCAAGAAAGTGAGCATACGTTTGATCTGGTTGATTCAGTTCTCGGAAAAGAGAATCCATTCGCTGACGCTCTCGTTCAATACGAAGCTCTCGTTCTGCCTGTTCAGCTTGCTCTTGAGTCTGTTTTCGGGCAGCTGAACCAATTCGGACTGGAGCTGCATCAGCATGAGCAAGACTTGCAATAGAGGCAACCGTAACACTTTGTGCTGTTTGAGATGGAGCTTTTTGTGGAGCAGTCTTCTGTGAAGTGTTTGCGGGAGCCCTCTGTGATGTCCATCGTTTTACTGTAGGCTTCTTCTTTGGCGCTCCAGCCTCACTTGAAGCACGAATCTGGGATACGTGAGCCTGAGTGGAAGGAGTCTGGGCATACGAAGCCGCTGGAGTCATTGCCGCACTTATAGCAAAGGCTGCTGCTGCAAGCATATTGCTTGGATCCATAGCTCTTTTGGCTTGTTTCTTTACGGCTTTCTGGAGTTCACGAGATTCTGATGAAAGAGATTCGGATAATGCCCCTGGTGCCCCCTGATTGGAAACCGTCTGAGAGACGGGTGTGGTGGTTGAAGGTATTCCGCCACCAGTATTATGTAATTTTGTCATATACTAAAAGATGGAGGTAATTATTCTTCTACCGTTGCAGCGGAAGTAATCTTCGCTGCCGCAGCTTTGGCTGCTACTGGAGAACTACTCTCTGCAACAGGCGCGACAGGTGTGACAGCTTTTTCGGCATCAGTACGAGTCGCTCGAGGACTTTGTCGAGCAGCAGGAACCCGAGTCGCATCTGCTGGAACATCCTCTTGAACACGAGCTCTATTTATGATTTCTGCGGCACCAATCTGGGCATTTACAAATTCTCCGATAGCTCGCAATGTTCTCCGCCCAAGAATTCCATCTCCGCGTCCTCCTCGCCCAATAAGCCCTTGAGAATCAATGCTTGGATCTTTTGCAAGTGCTTCTTGCAAAGCTCGAACTCGATCAACATTTGGTGATGCAAGAACGGGAAGAATCAATTTTGCAAATTCTTGACCAGAATGCTTTTTGAGAAGATCAGAAATACGAGTTACTTCCTTGGAGTTTCGCTCAAGGGTAGTCTTCGAAATGGAGAGAGCGTTATCATAGGTGATTTCATCTTTGAGTTTTCGCTCTGCTGTTCGCGCAGCTTCTGTTGCTCCTCTCTTTTGAGCATCTGCTTTTTCTGATACTTCTACAGCCGCTTTTGCAACCTTGGAGTCAGGAGCAGTTGGAGCACCCTTAAGAGCTTTAGCTTCAGGACGACGTGAATAAAACGTGACAGGTTGCTCTGATGGCAACTGGATTGTTGGTTTTTCTGACATAGGGAGTAAGGTAATACCTTCTCACCTTATCGTATTTCAAATTTTCGTGCAAATTTTGAACTACTTTGCTTGTTGAATGAAGTCTGGAAGAGGTCATTTAAAGAAAATTGCCCCCTTTATTCGCTCCGTATCTTTCAAATTATGAGAGTGCCAAAGTCCTCCATTTTTCTCAGAATAGTATTCTTCTATCTTTTTTAGTGGACCCAATCATCCTTGGTAATATTCGTCGTACACCAGCCAGCTACCTTGGGCATTTTTATAAGCAAATGCCACATGTCCTCCAACCATTCTACCTCACTGCCTTTTTGTCGTATCTGGAAATACCATCGCAATATTTGCATCAGCTGGGGCATTCATATGCGTCTTAGAGAAGTCTGGATCGTATCCGATAAATGCACTTCCTTTGCCCGCAGCAGTAAAAGCTTGTTTTACTTTTTCCGCATAGACATCGACTCCTTCTTTGTAAATATCCACCATATCACCATATCCACCAAGGGTGAACCCATATATCCGAGAAAATCCATATCGAACTGTTTGCATGCACCATGTCGTCACCAATCTTGTTCCATTCGCAAGCTCTCGCACACTCTCTCGTTTCCGGAAAAGATTCCCCATATACTTGAGTGTTTTGGAAAAGGGAGATGGTCCAGTGACTGCCAGAGGAACAGCAAGTCGAATTTTTGGGATTCCTATTTCATCCACTAAGTCATAGAAATACGAAAGAAAATCCTGTGTCGTCACAAGAGCATCCTTAGAAATTATCTCATTCACTGGGAGAATTCCCTTTGCTTTCAGGGACTCAAGAAGACGATAATTTCTATAGGTATCAATAATTTCTGGTTGTGTAGGAATGCGTCAAAGACGTTTCAGAAGAAGCTCACTGAATTCTTCAAAATCTTTTTCATCAATTTCTGTAACCGGTTCTGTATGTGATATGAAGACATAGTACAAAGCATACACCTGAGCCTCAATATCTATAGTTTTGTCAGAAAGTGGATTGGAACTATGAAGCTGTTTTACCTGATCGGCAAATGACCGGATTGCGTTATTTTTTACTACTTCAGCATGAAATACGCTGTACATGGCAAATAAATGATCCTCCACGCTCAGTGGATTGAATGCTCTTCCTAGTTGGGCTTCTACTCCAGCAATTTTCTCAGGAGAAAGCTTTGATATTCCTCATGGAGCGCGAACGTTGAAGTCTGGATTAAATCGACCTATGATAGCGAGAATAGCCTCAGAATGAGCTGGGGTAATTCCTGGAAATTGTGCCTGCAAAGAAATCATTGTATGGCGATACTGATCTTTGAATGCTTCTGCCTGTTTTTGACGAAGTAATCATCGAATGGCTTCATGAAGAGGGCGACCGGAACGCTTCGCTTCTTCCAGTGTTGTATTTCCTATCAACCGAATTTGTTGTCCAGAAACAAGAGAGAGCGGAGTACCCGCACCTCAAACTGGAACAAATACATCCGATTCTTGGCGCTTCTTGAGAAGAAGCTCTTGTGCTGAAATCTTTCCTGCAAGAAAGGCTTTTGCCACATCTTCTCCCGATGGGGGCGTGGGTGATTTTTTTCGTTCATAGAGAATTCCTCCTGACTCAACATAGGCGATTCAACCTGGCAGAACATCTGTTGGAGAAAAAACAGAAACTCCTTGATACTCCCCTTTTGAAGAAAAATGAGAAGGAAGATTTACCACGACGACGGTATCTTCCCGAAATGTCTCAAGAGAAAGTGGTTCTTTATTTTGATTAATAAGGAAGAGTGGGGAGAGTCTGCCTCGAAATACTGCCCAAATCTGCAAGAGATCTTCCAGATTTGCTCGGGATATATCAAACGTGCCTCCATCATCAGATTGAAGCTTATAGACATCGCGAGCAAGTCGATCATGGATTTCCTTACGCTCAAAAGGAGGAAGGAATGCATCAAAAGAATCCTGGAGAGCTAGTGCCGTATCGGAACCCGGAGGGGAAGAGTGAGGGGAAGAGAGAATTTCGCTCATATTGGTAGACTATCTGAGTTTTGCCGAACAAGCAAAAAACAGGAATTTCTTGAGCCAATAAATGCTTGACGAAATATTAATATATATTATAAATATGAGAAAATGCCTCATCTAAGGCAGAGAAAAATACCTCAACATCTTGCTGGATCGTGTATATCCCAATACTCATTCGAACTGTTCCAGAAAGGCCCAATGCTTGATGAAGTGGTTCCGTACAATGATGCCCAGAACGGACACAAATATTCTTTTCAGCCAAAAAGTCTGCCACGTCATTCCCATGCCAACCAGAAACGGTAAAAGAAAAAACACCCGTTCGAACTTCTCAAGGTTTTTCCGCTTTCGGCCCGATTAAAGTAAGAAATGGTCGACGATTGAACTCCTCTAAAGCATAGGCAATAATCGGGTTTTCTTGAGCTGCCACCTGTGCATATCACCCGATATGCTCCAGATATTCGCATGCTGCAAGCAGACTTACGGCTCCGGTCATATTTGGAGTACCTGGTTCAAAACGAAATGGAAGCCCAGCCGGTTCAAAGCTATCCGTGCGAACAAAATTAATTGCTCCTCCTCCTCAGATTGATGGAGTCAGAGTTTTCAAAAGATGCTTCTTTCCATAGAGGATTCCAATTCATGGATCCGCCCATATTTTATGCCCCGTTGCTACCATGAAATCTATGTCTCATGCTTGCACTTCAAGGGGAACATGGGCGATTCGTTGACTTGCGTCCATGATGAGATAGGCACTTGTGTGAGCGCGGACTAGCTTCCGAATAGTCGTCCAATCAGGCATGGTTCCCGTGACATTTGAGGCACCCGTCAGAGAAACAACCCGTGTATTTGGGGTAAGTTTAGCCTCCAGGTCAGCCATATCAAGACCGAAATCTGAAGTGATTTCCACGAACTCAACCTCAATTCAAAGAGTATTTTTGAGCATGAGCCATGGCACAATATTGGCATGATGTTCCAGAAGAGAAAGCACCACTCTATCTCCCCGAGAAATGAGTCCAGAATAGGCAAGAGATTGAGCGAGAAGATTGTACGATGCCGTTGCATTTGCGGTATAGACGACTTCGTGGGGGCTTTCTGCACCAATACGTTTTGCTACGGCAATCTTTGAAGCACGATAGAGTTCTTCAGAAATTTCAGAAAGCGAGTAGGCTCCCCGATGAATATTTGCATACCCCGTTTCCAAGTACTCTGCTACACGACGAATTACATGAGCCGGCTTTTGCGTAGTGCTCGCGCTATCAAGATAGATGCACGCTCCGCTCGCAAGGATGGGAAAGTCATTCTTAATGGACATGTTTCGGTTGAGCAATTTGAATAAGTGTATCGGCAAGATAGTCGAGAGTAGCCTCTGGGAGTCAGGCAAGGAGATTCTTTACCTCAGCAGCAAGCATCATAGATCGTGCCTGAGACTCAGAAAGTCCTCGACTCGTAAGGAATGCTTGTGTCGCTTCCGAAAGCCTTTGTGTTGTAAGGGAATGTGCTGCCTCCACATCGTGACTCGCTATCTCAAGAGAAGGTTTTCCTTGAAAAGAGCCAGATTCTCCGAGAAATATCTGGGATTCATGAACGCGGATACATGCTCATTGAACATTGGCATGAACTATTCCAATCCCATCAAGATGAACATGAGCCCGATCAAGAGCAAGTCCCGTAAGTCGAACATCTGCCTTGGCAGCGTTGCCAGAAATGCGGGCTGTTACCGTATGAGAAAGCGTTTGATTTGGGGCTCCAATAGCACAGATTCTCTGACTAAGACTCGATCATTCAAGGAGCTCAATCTCCGTCTGAGATGGGAGTGAATCTGAATTCTGAAATACAAATCCATACAAGGTTACTTGAGCATGGGGAGCAATTTGGAAATGCTGTTTTTTCTGAGAGAAAACCCCATAGGAACCAGTTTGGAGAAGGACTGGCTGATCATCCCCCGAAGGTTGGATACATGCCAATTCCCCACTCTCCAATCGTTGTTGCAAGGCAAATCCAAGGGCCTGAACCTTATCTTCAAAACTAAAGCTTGAGCCACATCAGCATCGACTCTGAACGAGCGGAGAAGTAAATATCCATTTTCCTTTTGCGTGGGTAATCCTTCCTCATTTGAGTCGTTGCTTATCTTGCTCAGAAACATGAGCCATGAGACCAGTTGAGACTCCTCGCTCTGTGATTTCAAGCACCGTTTCAGTTTCTCAAATCTTTTGCTCAGAAACATGAATCTTCGTCCCTTCACAACCCTGAAGAACAAACGACACAAAGACCTCTCTGATTCAGCGAGTCTTCCAATCTTGCACGGTAATGGTATCAAATTCCAAAGTCATAGAAAAAAATTAATGTCCCTCCATCTCCATTCCTATGAGGATATTCATCTCAAGCGCATACTCGAGAGGAAGTTCGCTCATAATTGGAGCAAGAAACCCGTTTACTACCATCTGTTTTGCCCCCTCTTCCGAAAGTCAGCGACTCATGAGATATGCCAAAGTTTCTTCTGAGATGCGACCGACTGAAGCTTCCTGAGCAACAATAGAATGAGTGTTTCCGACTCGTATATCTGGAATCGTATCCGAGCGAGAGAGAGCATCAAGAATCAGTCCATCGCACACTACTTCGCTTACCGCACGGTGTGCTCCAGGCTTAATATCAATGAGCCCTCGATAATTGGAAACTCCTCCCCCTTTAGCCAGAGACTTCGAGAGAACGGAAGAAGTGGTGTCCGCTCCAATATGAATTACCTTCGCTCCCGTATCAGCAACCTGTCCAGCGTTGGCAAAAACTACACCGACATGCCTTGCTTTGGATGCGGCGCCCTTGAGAACAGAACACGGGTACAACATAGTGGTCCCCGATCCAAGATTTCCTCCAACCCACTCGATAAATCCACCCTCTTCCACTATCGCACGTTTTGTATTAAGATTGTACGTATCGATTGACCAATTCTCCACAGAACTATACCGCATTTTTGCGTGCTTCCCTACGTATATTTCCACACACCCGGCATGAAGACTTGCGGTTCCATACTTTGGAGCAGAACACCCCTCTATATAGTGAGCCTCTGCTCCATCTTCAATAATAATGAGCGTGTGCTCGAATTGACCCCCCGATTGAGCGTTCATTCGGAAGTACGCTTGAAGCGGCTCTGATATAACAACCCCCTGAGGAACATAGAGAAAAGTTCCCCCACTCCACACGGCACCATGCAGAGCAGCAAATACATGATCTGAGGATGGGACGCACTTCATAAAATGTTTCCGAATGATATCCTCGTGCCGATGAATGGCGACAGACATATCCTCGAAGAGAACCCCCTGTGCAGAAAGTTCATCTTTGAGCTTATGATAGACCACTTCACTGTCGTATTGTGCCCCAACTCCAGCAAGCATTTGACGTTCAGCCTCGGGGATCCCAAGTTTCTCAAAAGTATTTTTTATTGCTTCAGGAACGTCATCCCAAGATTTCGCATCAGAGGTTCACTCTGGTTTGGCAAAGTAATAGATTTTATTCAAGTCCAGAGCGGAAAGATCCGGTCACCACCCGGGGATAGACTTTGAGTGGAAGATTTCGAGAGATTTCAGTCGAAAATCAAGCATCCACTGAGGCTCATTATTGTTTGCTGATATTTGTCTCACCACTGCCTCGGTAATCCCTGGCTCGGAGAGAGTCGTATAAGTAATATTGTCTCGTCCATCGAATAACTCTCGAGAGAGTCCATCAAAAATATGAGGAGATGTCGAAGTATCTAGTTGAGTCATATCGAAGGAGAAGATGGGGCAATAGATGCAAGCAATTCAAATCATCCACTCTGCTGTATTTTGCCAGACTCTATGAGAAGCACCCGACTTGGACGTACGCTACAAGCAAGAGAGTGGTTATGAGTAATGACTATGATGGCCCGTTCTGAGGTCGCAAGAGAATTCAATGATTCTGTCACCGTCTCAAGAGCGTTTTTATCGAGTCAGGCATCAATTTCATCCACCAAAATATACTTGGGATTGAGGAGTTCAATCTGAAGCATCTCAAGGCGACGTTTTTCTCAACCACTAAACCCCACGTTGAGATCTCTCTCAAGAAATTCAGGAGCGAGTCAAAATTTCACAAAAAGTGGAACAACAAATCTTTTAAAAACAAAAGGAGTCAGTGGTTTTACCTCTGGTTGAGCTCGCTTCAGATGTTCATTGTATATCGTTCTGAGATACTCCGAAAGCTTAATGCCGGGGATTTCCGGAATATTTTGAAGCGCCAAAAATATACCAAGATGCGCCCGTTCTGTCGGGGAAGTTTGAGCAAGAGATGCCCCATCCAGCAGTATATCTCATCCAGTAACTCGATACTTTGGATGCCCCATAACCGTCATGGCGAGACTTGATTTACCCGAGCCATTCTTTCCGATAATACAGGTGGTGGTTCCAAGGGGAAATTCAGCAGTAATACCCTTCAGAACTTGAAGCTCACCTACACAGACCTCTAATGCTTTTAGATGCAAACTCATAATATAAGACTAAATTAGTCTTATATTAGCAATAAATAGTTGGGATACAAGGCAAAAAAGGAATTACCGCAGCTCAATTCCCACAGGACAATGATCGGAACCAAGTACTTCAGGACGAATAAACGCCTGCGAAAGAGCTTCTCGAAGTCTCGGAGAAACCATGTGATAATCAATCCGCCATCAGATATTCCGAGCCCGAGACTGGAAGAAATTGGACCACCAGGTATAGGCCTCAGGAGTTTCTGGATAAAAATGCCGAAATGAGTCGATGAACCCAGCATCCACTATGCCCTGAAACCCTGAACGCTCCTCATCAGTAAAGCCAGCATTCCCCCGATTTCATGATGGATTTTTCAGATCTATTTCTCTGTGTGCAACGTTGAGGTCTCCGCAAAAAATGCTCGGCTTCTTTTTTTCTCGTTCATTCATGTGTGCGAGAAATGCCGCATCCCATCGAGTTCGGTACTCAAGTCTGGCGAGATCAGGTTTTGCATTTGGAGTATATACGGTGGTGAAGTAAAAATCAGGGAATTCCAGTGTGAGCACCCTTCCCTCATTGTCATCTTCAATTTTTCCGCCAAGTCATACCTCAACACTCAGTGGAGTTTTCTTGGTAAAGATAGCCGTTCCTGAGTACCCTGGACGCTCCGCTCCATTCCAATAAATCTGGTACCCCATATCAGAAAGCTCTGAAACAATAGGATTTTGATCTGCCTTAGCCTTCACTTCTTGAAGCCCTATGATATCTGGGTTTTCTGTTTGAAGATACTCGAGAAACCCTTTGTTCACGCAGGCACGAATACCGTTTACATTCCAAGATATGAATTTCATAGAAAGGGGATGAAAAAAGGAAATATACGCGAAAATGAAGGGAGTGCAAAATTGCAAATTGAGTAATTCGTATATAATAGCCTTTTAGCCAAGATATCCCTCTCAACTGTATGCAATTGAGCCAAGCAACGATTCTCGAAATTCAAGAAGCTCTAAAAAGCGGTGAAGTTTCGTCAAAAGAAGTATTTGAATATTTCCGAGAGCGTGCCGTTCGCCTCAATCCTGAGTTGAATGCATTCGTTACTCTTGCCGATGGTCACGAGAGCTTGACACATACAGGAGTCCTCTCTGGTATTCCGATTGGAATAAAGGATGTTTTTGCACAATCAGGAATACGATCAAGTGCGGGATCAAAAATGCTCGAATGATTTGTTCCCCCATACACATCCACCGTGGTAGACAGACTTCTCAAAAATGGAGCCGTGAACCTTGGAACCTGTCATATGGATGAGTTTGCGATGGGATCGAGTGGAGAAAACTGCGCATTCTGACCGTCAAAGAACCCTTGGGCGCTCAATAGAGTTCCTGGTGGATCAAGCTCTGGATCTGCCGTTGCTGTAGCAGCTGGAATAGTCCCAGCAAGTCTCGGTACCGATACAGGTGGATCAGTCCGAACTCCCGCAAGTCTTTGTGGAATCGTTGGATTCAAGCCAACTTACGGAAGAAATAGCCGATATGGAGTGATTGCCATGGCAAGCTCCCTCGACTGCCCGGGAACATTTACGAGAAGCGTGCGTGATGCTGCCTTGTTATACGAGATTACCGCAGGGCATGATGTCCATGACTCCACTTCTCTTGAAGCTCCTACAGCCATAAATCCTGCTATCTGGAATAGTCGCGACTTACAAGGAGTCCGAGTGGGGGTTCCGAAGGAGTATTTCCGAGAGGGTCTTGATGCCGGAGTAGAGCGTGAAGTTCGACAGGCAATTGAAACGCTCAAATCTCTTGGAGCAGAGATTGTGGACATCACCCTCCCGAATTCAGAATATGGACTTGCTGTCTACTACATTATCATGGCAGCCGAAGCCTCAACAAACCTCTCACGATACGATGGTATCCGATTCTGACACATCGCATGAGATGGAGCAGATATATCGAAGAACCGCGCCGAAGGATTTGGTCCAGAACCAACCCGACGCATTATGCTTGGTTCATTTGTTCTTTCGAGTGGATTTTATGATGCCTACTATAAACGAGCCTCTCTCGTTCGTGAGCTTATCCGCGATGATTTCAAGGAGGCATTCAAGACTGTCGATGTCATTGTTGGACCAGTAGTTCCAACCGTCGCATGGAAAATAGGAGAAAAGATAGAAGATCCTCTCAAAATGTACCTTGCGGATATCTATACCGTACCTCCTTCTCTTGCAGGGATTCCTGGACTCTCTCTTCCCATTGGATTTGCGAAACCAGAAGATGAATCTGGTGAAGATTGTCGTCTTCCTGTGGGGCTTCATATGCTTGCGGCCCATCAAAATGAAGAGACGCTCTTCAAGATTGCTCACGTGCTTGAACAAGCTATCGCTCCGAGTATTTCTCAACATTCACCCCAACTATAAATCTCTATGTTTTGGTGAGTTCTTTCAGCGTTTCTCGGAAGTGCTTCTACCGTCTTTTATCGTCTCGCAATACGAGAATGGAAGTATGGAAGAAGTTCTTTCGTGATTCTTGGAAACTGGATAGGAAGTCTCATGGCAATCGGCCTTCTCTGTTGGTATGCAGAAGGAAGAGGATGGTTTTCTCATTTTACCCCACTCGTAGGATTAGCGTTTCTTGGACTCGCCGTGAGTATCTACCACAATGGAAATCGTGTGATGGAAATCAACAAAACAGAGAAGATATCCACACTCCAAATATTTGGAAATATTAGCACTATTATTACGGTAATTGCGGGTTTCCTCCTCTACGGAAAGACTTCTCTCATTACTCTCGGAATTGTTCTTCTTTGTTGAATCATACTCTTTGCTTCGCAGTTTGAAGGAAAGACGTTTCATCCTCCCGCAGAATGGAAAAAAATCGTCATGACCTATACGGTCGGAGCGATAAATTCGCTTCTTATCGTATGGCTCATCTCCCAACTGGGAAGTACAGGATTTTTCATAGCAAGCTCATTTTCTGCGACATTCACGGCACTCCTCATGATGACGGTCAAGGGGACGCTTTCAGAGATTCGAAGTGGAACTCCTCGGCTCTATGCTTACAGAACCATTGATGGCGTATTCTTCAATTGCGTCCGATTCATCCACTTCTTCCTCATAGGAACCCTCGGGCCAGTCGTGACCACACTCTTAGGAATGCTTGGAAACATTGCAACACTCCTATCAAGTCAACTCTTTCTCGGTGAAAAAAATTCTCGGAAAGAATGGGGAGTCAATCTCTTGCTCGGGGTTCTCGTTGGGGTTGGATTTTACTTTAAATAAGAGGGTTCTCGCTTTTTTGCAGATTTTTCAAGAATGGCGCATACTGGATATATGCCAGAAATTTCTTGAAATTACAGAGACGAACCTCTTTCTCCCGAGATTTCCCCTCTCCTGCGCAGGAGAAATCAGGCTTGAGAAGTGTCGCGTGGCATAGTTAATCCAGAAGATGATGACGGAAGAGGAATTCTTTATTCTCAGTACACTCCCTCGATACAAGAAGACAAAATTCCCAAAATACACTCAGGCTGATTGCCTGAAGTGCTCCAGTATCTTGAGCAGCGCGCTCCAAGGAATATACGAGATGTGTTGGAACAGATTGATATCATGCTTCAATCTCATATGAAGTACGATGCCATACACTACTTTCTCTGAATGTCCGTCGATAGACGAGGAGACAACTACGTGCTCTCCGTGGATGAAGCGAAAGTAGGACTAAATCAAAAACAGCTCGCAATTCTTCGGACATTCATCCGAAAAATGCGCGCCGAGGCATTCGTTGATGCTTGAGTTTCCTCGAATAACCGAGAAATTGCTCTTGCCTCACTTGATGGTATCGATCCATCTGTGGCAATGGCCCTTGCTTCGAGTAATCAGTATACCCGACAGCATCATGCAAGCTACAACATTCCCCTCGGCACTCTTCTCAAAGAAGGAGTCGGACAGTGTCGCGTATTTTCTGCAGTGGCGAAGATGATACTCTCAGAAGGGGCCGTCCGATGGAATCTCCCCCTTGCAAAAATAGAATATATGGATTCACCTTCGGGGGATCACACTATGTTGCGACTCACGCTCAAGGATTGAACGAATATCTCCTACGATCCAACCCGAAATTTTCTGATTCAAAAAACATCCCAATCTCTTCTGGCATACGAAGAGACTGAGATGATTTCAGAAAGGAGAGGGAGATAATTTTATTTCCCGTGGTGCTCTCGAACTCGAATATGGAGTTCGCGCAATTGTTTTTCATCCACTTCTGTCGGGGCTTCCATCATAGCATCTTCCGCTCTTCCAGATTTTGGAAATGCGTAAATTTCACGAATGTTGGACTCATCCTTGAGAATCATGAGGAATCGATCAAAACCGAATGCGAATCCACCATGCGGAGGAACTCCGTATTGGAACGCATTATACATGGCTCCGAATTTTGCTTTCACCTCTTCCTCTCCTTTTCCTACAATTTCAAACGCTTTCACCAGAGCGGCTCTATCATGGTTTCGAATTGACCCTGAGAGAATCTCATATCCATTACATGCGAGGTCATACTGAGCTCCATAAATAGAGAGTGGGTCTACTCCCTGAGCAAAAGCACCGACACCACCATGAGGCATAGAAAACGGATTATGTTCGAAATCATAGGTTCCATCGTCCTTAAGCTCATACATAGGGAAATCGAGAATC
>JAVKLK010000043.1:0-3795 GCA_031539165.1 Patescibacteria group bacterium
CGATATCTCCATGCAACGATACTAAGGTTCCTTCTCCAAACTGAGGATGGCGGATTCTGTCTCAGAGAGCGAAAGTTCCGGTATTTGCAGGACGTCTCTGAGGAAGTGTTCTTGGCTCCAAAGAAGAACCCCCAGAGTTGTAGCCTCCCCAGACACCTCCTCCAAAAGTATACTTCGGTTCTACCGTTCGAGACTCCATAAGCTCTGCTGGAATTTCTCCAATAAATTTTGACCGAGGATTCGCGGAATACGTACCAAATCGGTAACGTTCTCGAGCGCGAGTGATATAGAGTCTTTTCTTTGCACGAGTAAGGGCAACGTACATGAGTCGTCGTTCTTCTTCCATCTCTCTCGGCTCAAGAAACGTTCTCGCATGAGGGAAGATACCATCTTCTGCACCCGCGATTACCACATTGGTAAACTCAAGCCCCTTTGCTAAGTGAACCGTCATGAGAGAAACCATATCATCCGAGAGAGCATCCCTATCAGAATCCGTGATAAGAGCAATATCCTCCAGAAATACAGCAAGTCACTCTCCCGGCTCCATTCCGTCATAGCGAGAGGCAAGATTTTGGAATTCTTTTAGATTCTCTTCTCGAGATTCAGAATCCTCCTTCCCGTGCTCTGCATGGAGATACTCGATGTATTTTGTCTGTTCAATGACTCGCTGAAGAAGCGTAGCGACAGACTCAGTACGGGCAATCTCCGCGAGACTTTCATAGAGTGCGGCAAATGCTGATACACTCAACTTGAGGGCTCCGGTGAAAGCACCCATATGAATCCCATGATGGAGTCCAGTAATCGGATCTGCTCCAATCTGATCGGCAACAGAGAGAATTTGCTCAAGAGATTTTTCTCCTATTTTCCGACTTGGCACATTGATAATTCTCATAAATCCCACTCGATCCGATCGATTATGGAGCAATCGAAGATAGGCAAGAATATCTTTGATTTCTTTTCGCTCATAAAATTTCACTCCCCCAAAGATTCTATACGGGATATTCTTGGATATGAGAGCTTCTTCGATGGATCGGGATTGCGCATTTGTCCGATACAGAATTGCCCAATCTTTATAGGATTCTCCAGAATCAATGGAATCCTGAATACTTTTGGCAATCTCACGACATTCTTCTCGTTCATCAGCCGCCTCAATCTCGATAATTTTTTCACCCTGAACATTATCTGTCCAAAGAGTCTTTTCGAGTGCTTCACGATTATTTTTTATCACGGCATTTGCTGCTTGGATAACCGTTTTTGTAGAACGGTAGTTTTGCTCCAATTTGACCACCTTCGCATCAGGGTAATCCCGCTCAAAATGGAGAATATTTTTGATATTCGCTCCTCTCCAGCTATAGATTCCCTGCCAATCATCCCCGACTACCGCAATATTACGGTGTGCTTTTGCTAGGAGCCGAATAATCTGATATTGAATTTCATTGGTGTCTTGGTACTCATCGACCAAAATATAAGCAAACCGCTTATGAAACTGTTCCAAAACTTCGGGCAAACGAAGGACATCGTAGACTCGCAAGAGTATATCATCGAAGTCGAGAGCGTTCATAGCTCGCATCCGTCGCTCTAATTCTTCATATACCTCAGCAGCTGTTGCAGCGACATAAGAACCCGCGCTCCTTCGCATGCCGCTTGGATCAATTCCCTCGTTCTTCGCATGAGAGATCATAGCGGTCACTTGTTTTGCAGGGATTTCCTTATCATCAATTTTTTTATCTGCCAAAATCCGCTTCACGAGACTCACCTTGTCATCTTCATCCAAAATAACAAAGTTTTTTGCATACCCGAGACGGTCGATAAACGAGCGGAGAAAATATACCCCCATCGAGTGAAATGTTCCCACAAGAGGAGCACCGTTTGATTTGTAGGGATTCACTCCTGCAAGATCAATGCCCAACTTTTTTCCAATCCGTTCTCGCATTTCTTTTGCGGCCTTATTCGTAAATGTTACGCACAAAATAGAGTCAGCAGAAATGCCCACATCGAGTACCATATGAGCGACTCGTTCAGTGAGAGTATGGGTTTTTCCGGCACCAGCACCGGCAAGAATGAGAAGGGGTCCATCAATATGATGCACTGCTTCTTGTTGTTGGGAATTCAGCATGGCGGAAGTATATGAAAAATTCCTTCAAAACGAAGGAATTTTGGAAGAAAGAATGATAGTTCTACGAACCTCTCTCTCGAGTACCCCAAAGGTACATCATTCTCGCGGCATCCGCACGAGTTACTGCTTGATTTGAGCGAATCTTTGCCGGAGTAAATCGGGTAGCTTTGACAAACTCCTGGAGTGGTCAGCTCTTTCCTTGTATCTGTACGATGGACTCATATTCTCCGGTAATACGAAGCATGAGAGCAATGAGTTCTGTTTTTGTTACTGGGTCATTTGGTCGGAAAATCCAATTCGGCTGAATAACGGATCGAGCCTGCAGTGCAGTAATATATCCAAGCGCTGGGTCGTCTTGGGCAACATCAGCAAAGGGAGAAGTTACTCCAACTTGTGGATTGATTTCAAATACTCCCGCGAGATAGAGTACTGCCTCACGTCGAGTAAGCGTTTGAGTCGGTCGAAATACCGATTCATCCGTTAACTCTGAGACTGCTTTTGATTTAATATAGGCGGCTGCCTTTGCATAGATGGCCCGAGAGGGTACATCGAGATAGGCTTGTGAAGCCTGAGCAGCTTGAGAAGCGCTTGAGAGTGGAGAAGAAACAGGGGTAGTCGGGATTTGTGGAGCAGAGAGAAGCGGTGCTTCTACTTTGGAACCAACAGATAGACCTTCCGAAGTGTTTGCGGCAACGGTTACTGCAGCAACATAGGTTTGAGGGGTTTTGGGAACCGTAGCAGAAACAGACACTTCTGGAGCTGGAGCAGAGGGGGTTGGATTTGATGGAACCGTCGAGTTTCCGTTTGCCAAAGACTGTACGAAATCAAGGGGGTTCACGGTATATTTCATGGCATTTTCTTTTCCAAGACCCACATTTACTGCATCGAAGAAATCGAGCTTCAGTTCTCGAAGATCTTTGAATGAGTATGGCCAGTATGGGTGAAATGGAGCATCTTCCTTATCGATTTGGAAGTGTAAGTGTGGAGTAGTGGTAATACCAGTGAGTCCTACTTTACCGATAGTCTGACCTTTTGTAACCACACTCCCCTCTGTGACTGAAATTGATTCCAAATGGAGATACGAAGAATAGTAGCTCGCTGGAGGGAGTCCGTTGTACGTAATTCCATCATGTCGAATAACCACATACTTTCCATCGGCATTTTGACTCTCCACAACGCGAACCACAACTCCATTTGCTATGGAGAGAACCGGTGTTCCAAGGACAGCACGAATATCAACAGCAAGATGAGAACCATCGTATTCTTTGAAATTCATTCGATAGCTCCCCATATACGGAGTGATGTAGGTAGCTCTTGCCAGTAAGGCAAGTTTATCCTGAGCACTCTCAAGCTCCAGAAGGCTTGCATCATAAAATGGGGTAGCCAAAAATTCAGAAGACGCTATATCTTCATACCGAAGCGTCTTAACCATATTTGCCGCATTGAGCCAGTTTGGTACATAGGCCACTGGTGAAACCGTTCCATTAAACGCTGCAGGTCGAACATTTGGGTATTCAAGCACGGAACCCTTCATAAAAGGAAGTCCGACCGAAAGAATCAAGTACAAGACAAACATTCCCGCATTGAAAAGCCAGAGTCGTGGGGGGGTGTGGGGGGGGGGGGCGACTGGAAGCCGAAAAAAAGGTTTTCATGTTTAGTAAACAAAATTTTTTAATGCG
>JAVKLK010000044.1:0-19730 GCA_031539165.1 Patescibacteria group bacterium
CTTCTGCAGATAAGTTGCGAGATGCTGGAGTAGTCAAAGAGGAAGACTATATCGGATATTTTACCAACAACGAGTAGAATTTCACTAGACATACCCTCGCAATTTGCTATACTGCGAGTATGTTCTCTCTCAAAAAATCTATCCTTGTCGGATTAATCGCGGCCCTTGCCCTTGGGGCTTGAATCGTTCATGCGGGAGTGTCTGCTATTCCTGGGTCAGGTGAACTCGGAAGTGTAAGCATGCCGACGTTTCGTGGTGAAACAACGGCTGATAAAGCAAGTTCAGCAGCGTTTCAGGCTCTTTCTGCAGCAAAAGTAATTCTCAATTGATTGGCTGTAATATACATCGTATACATCGGTATTATGATGGTGATTGCTTATGGAGATGAGGGGACTCTTTCGAAGCAAAAGAAGCAGCTCATGTACACACTCGTGGCCTTTCTTTTCGTCAATATACCGGGACAAATCTACAATATAGCCACTTCAGGAAGAAATGTTGGACGAAAAGATCTGACTGCTACTCCAACGGGAGGAGATTATATTCTCTCTCGATCGACCGGCTCCAATGCCTTTCTTAATTTTGATCTATGGAACACCACTATTGAAAATGGTGTTGTTGCATTCATGAGAATTTTTGTTATCGGCCTTGCTATTTTTTACTTCACTTTGGCTGGATTTAAACTCCTTATCTCTCGAGGGAATGAGGAATCTATCAAGACAGCGAAAACTCAGGCGGTATACGGGGTTCTCTCGTTGATATTTCTCGGTGTAATTCAGGCATGGGTTTCTGTTGCGTACTCAGGAAATATTCCAAAGGGTCAAACCGTGTTTGCTTCACTGGCGAATTTGGCACTATTCTTTGCAGGGCCTATTGCTATCTTCTTCCTGATTTTGGGGGCGTGGTACTACATCACTTCCGCAGGAGATGAAGAGCGTGCCAAAAAATGAAAGACTATCGTGGTGAATACCTTCATAGCGGTTATTATACTCCTTGCAAGCTACACATTTCTTCGTGACCTTGCTGATTTCCAACTCTCCTAGGTTATGAAAAAATGCACCCTCCTTCTTGTTCTTCTCTATTCTTTTTCTCCGGTATACTTGTTTGCTGCATCCGGAGAATCTTCAAAATGAGTCACTGTGGAGGTGACAGAGAGTGTTCCTGGGGCAAATTGTGCCCCAAAAGAAGGGGCTGGAGGCGATGTCACAAAGCGGAAGTATGAGTGCACGGTTCAGGGGGGATTTGGTACGGTTCAGCAAATGCTTGGAGGACTCATCAAGTATGCAACATTTATCACGGCGCTTCTGGGAGTTCTTATGGTGGTATTTTCGGGCCTTCAGTATGCGACTTCATCTTGAGATAGTGAAGCACAAAAGAGTGCCATCGGTCGAATCACGAGTCTTATAGGCTGATTGACCCTTTTGTTTCTGGTAGGATTGATACTCAATACGATTGCTCCTTGGATATACGGATAGGATAGAAGATAAGGAAGTACTCTTCTTCTCACTTTATGATCCCACTATTTCTCTCCAAAATTCGAAAGATTCTCATAGCGGATGTTCAACTCACACAAACTCTTCTGTTGGGAACCCTGCTTGCTCTTGGAATTGGAGTTTTTGGACTGTATTTGAGTCCAGAAAAGGTGGCCACAATTTTCCTCACTACAGTAATTTTAGATGCTCTTTTATTTCGATTTGAGCGATGAGAGTGGAGATTGCCCTTTGCTGGACTGAATGCTGGATTTGGAATCGCTTTCTTTCTCAGGACGGATAGTCTCATGGTATATGCTCTTGCGGGCTGTATTGCCATAGGGACAAAATATATCCTCCGAATAGACGGAAAACATTTCTTAAATCCTGCAAATATCGGCGTAGCAAGCTCATTACTTTTATTTCAGGGTATCGCATGGACATCGCCCTTCCAGTGGGGTATCTTTGCTCCCAAAAGTATCTACTTCTGGCTTATGGCAGGTGTGGTGCTTGCAGGACTTTTTGTTGCCTGGAGAGTGCTCCATACGAGGGGGATTATTTTGTATGACTTAGTGCTTGCATTCATTGTTACACACATGACTTTGTTTTTCTTCGTAAATGCTTCGCTTGAATGGATGTACATACTGCGATACTACACGGTAGGATTTTTTGTCTTCGCCTTTTTCATGATTACGGATCCACAAACAAATCTTCATCGAAGCCTACATCGAATTGCTTATGGTGCTGCGATTGCAAGTATTTCGTATGTTTGGATTATAAGTGGACTCAATGCGGCTTATGCATTTCTTTTCTCCCTTACGATCATGACCTTTCAGCTCCCTTGGTTGAGGAGGTGGGAAGATTTCGATGCATCTCCCCTTAAAACAAGGGCTCTTTGGTACATATTGACAATCATATTTATATGTGTTTTGATAATATCAGTCTACCTCTACAAAGGTAACTTTGTAAATCTTTGATTTACAAAAATGTGTCCCTATATCACCTGTTCATAACCTCATATGCAACACTACCAAATCCCTCAGACCACTCGACTGAATCGAGTATGGGCATCACTCGCTCTTTTATCTCTTGTATTGACAGGAGTTTTTGTAACTCGTCTCCAATCCTACGATATATCCACAAGTTTTGGAGTGGATGAAGCACTCGCTGCTATATCGTTTGATGTAAATCCTGCCGTCTGGTACCGATCAGGACAGAATGGAGTTATTGTCTCTCGTACGGCAGTAGTGCCCACAGTAATTCCCCCTCCGCCACCAATTCCTCCCGTATCTTTCGGTGGAGGTGGAGGTGGATGACATTAGGAATATCTCTCAATTGTACTAGCCTTTTCTTTTTATGAAACTCTTACGCCTCACTTGCATTGCCTCACTTCTCCTCTTGTCAGCGGTTCCTTCATTATTCGCCGCGGATAAAAATGCGAAAGAAGAAGCATGCTTCACTCTACTTCGTGAAGCAGTAAAGAATGATTCTCGCTTCAACTATCTTGATTCAGAAACAAACAAGAAGGGGCCCCTTGATTTGTCTCGTGTTATCAAAGAAGAAACAGACATTCAGAATCAGATTGATGTGAGTACCTATGATACATTTCAAGATAACAGAGACTGTCGAATTGCTGATAACTCTGCATCAATGACGGATGGAACCTACGGTTCTCAGACTCGAGGTGGCTTCACGGACGATTGCAAGAATGCTAAAAAATCCGGAAAAACGGTAGACTATCTCTTTGAGGCTCGAAGGTCCCATGTTGCAACCCTACTCAAGGGAGATGATTATGTCGTTACGCAGTACTCAAGTTTTGGAAATGATACAAGCTTCTCTTATCCTTACGTTGTGTATGATAGTGTTCCGACAGACAGTACAAATGCAACTTCTATTGCAGCTCGTACGGGGTTGCGATATGACGGAGCATTCAAGAATTACCTTGTCTACACACACCACCTTATGGACCCAAGTAAAGGGTATCCATTCTTGAGTTGTGGAATTATCAAGATTATTCCTACAGGAGGGAATACATATAAGACTATAAGTGACTATATGTCCAATACATTTGGAGCACGATACGCTTCAAGTGACATAGAACAAGGTGGTTTAAAGTTCCGAAAACTTGATGCAACAATTCCTACTATCAACACAGCACGAAAACCAATGGCGGACATAGAGGTGCTTGCATTTGGATATGATAATCATTCAGGAGATATGAATGAGTACTACATGTTCAAGTACGCGGATGAGGCCATGAAAGATCCAACCCTTTCTCTTACTGATGGAGATGGAAAACTGAAAGATAATGGAAAATCAGGTTCAGATGGCTCAATATCGGTATATTTCAGGAATTTTCGAAACATGCTGAAGCAAAAGACTTGCCTACGAATGGTGCACCTAGGAAATATTGATATTCAAGTAGATAAAGATGGGAAGATACTCGAAGTAAAAGAGGCTGGTGAAATGCCTGCTGATTGTCCTTCTGGGGGTTCGTGAGAAAGAAGTACCGTGAGCGCTATGATAGAGAACCTGAAACGGTTCTCTATCACTGCTTCTAAGACAGTCGTCTCTTGGGTTATTCCTACCACATTTGCCCTCTCAGATGAAGATTTTTCCCCAGAAGAACGGAAAGATATGCAGAAGAAGTATGACAATGCTCTTAAGAGCCCGACCTATATAGATTATGGATTCCGACTCGATGTACTTGATCGACTCGACTTGCTTCAAGACAGAAACCTCGCAAATTTCATTTCTCTCGGACTTTCGGACAATATCACGGAGCAAATCAAAGTCCGCAAACAGGCAGGAGTAGAACTGACAGATTGGGAAAAAACATTCATGGCCTGTCCGGTATCATTTGATGAGCGAGTGAAAACGCTCGAGAAATTTGTCCTGAGTATAAAAGACACGAAAAACATTGATTATTCAAATCTTTCTTACGAGAATCCAGTAGTAGGGGACTGCATCGTTCCATATCCGGATGCCCGTCATCGAGGTGCTGTCCAGCCAGTATCATTTGCGACGAATAAATTAATGGCCCAAGCGTACAGTCACACAGGATCATTTACTCCACCGAAGGAGCTTGTTGATAAAATAGAAACACAAAAGCAACTCACCTCTGAGTTCCAACATAAGCTCGAAGAAATCAGTGCTCTTATGGATAAGCCAGAAACACATGAATCGTACCGAACTCTCAGAGAACAAATTGTTCAAGAGTACGAACCAAAGATACAAAAGATTTCTGAAGAAGTAGATGCATTGAATAAGAAATTTGTAGATGAGCAAATGCAGCAAGCGCTTAAGGCGACCCCTGAGGCAGTTGCCACCGCAAACAAGAACCGACTCATTGCTATTACTCTATCAATTGGAGGGGCGTTCGTCTTGCTTTTTGGATTTCTTGCAGTACGCCGCAAACGAACAAAAAACAACAAATAAATACACAACTTTTCTTCTTATGAAAACTTTCGCTCAAATTTCGCTCTCATTCCTCATGGTGCTTATAGGTGGTTTTTCCCCTGTATTTGCTCTAAATCAGGATGTTATGGTGTCATCTGCTTCGCCATCCGTTCCTGAAAGAAAAATTCTCTTTGATCGGATAAGGGAATGACAAAATACGCTTTCTGTAACTCATGCATTTCCTCAATACTACTGGAGGAGTGTTCAGTGTGACTCGAATAATACGCAGATATGTACAGGAACCCGATATGATGGGGCTGTTGTTTCGGAGCCAGAATCCCCAAGTAATACGGATCCTGCTTCTCGAATGGTTGAAGGGCGTGAAACAGCATCTACTCCGTATAAGTATGATCCGACTGCTCCTGTATGCTGAGGGGTAGAGCTTTTCGATGCATCAAGAAATCCTATTTCTCTCGATACTTTGGAGACTTGGACGAATAAGGTAGAGTTTGTTCGTGCGAAATGTGATGATGGATCGCTCGGCTCTGGTTGTAAGGCAGCAAATTCAGCGTTCGTTGGAGCAACAAACCGAATGGAGAGTGTTACGTACCCTACCGCTTTTGAAGATGTTGCAGGAAATGTAAGCTCGACAAATACCTGTCTTTTTCCGGGGAAGACGTTCCGAACAGAGACTCGACGAATGCCAGGTTGGACATATACGGTACAGATTCCTGTTGCCTACAAGAGACTCTTGCTTGACCAAGTGCTTCCAAATATTAAGCAGGTAAAGATAGATGGGGCTATTCCTGCTTCTGGATATACTGCAGGGGCTCGTTCAATTTCATTTGTGGTGGATGATACTGCAACGGATAACTATGGAGTTTCTGGAATTGCTTCTGTAAAAACGGAGGTAACTCGAATTAAGAATACCTACTCCGAAACGGTTTCTCCCGTGAAAGTATGCGAAAATTCTCAGGTGTTTGATTCGTATAATTCTGATGGAACAAAAGATGCACCAGATGAAAAAACGATTTCTGTAAGTTGTTCCGATACATCGGGAATGCAGGTTGCGGGAGTGTATGCTATGAAAATTACCGTTCTCGATGCGGCGAATAACGAGCGTACTCGAGAGTGGCAATTCCGAGTAGTTCCTGCTGGTGTGGACGGGACAAAATTCAACTTCACGAAGAGTGGGGGAGGGTATGCAAATACGACAGATGAAATAGCGTATTCTTGGAGATTGGCTGATCGATATGATAATCCAATTCACTCTATGCCGATTCGTTCACTTGAACAATCAGGAGGAATGGGATTGTATCTTGATGAAGTTTCAAAAATAGGAGAGAGAGCGTTTATCTATAAAAATGTCTCTTCTGTGACTGACAGAGATGGACAAGTGCGTTTGAAGCTCAGTTCGTACGCTCCCGGAAAGTTCACGGACTCGTTCGCATTCCAGCTTGCTACCTGGGATACAAACTATATTCCTACCGGTAGCAATTCTGCAGTGCAAGTTCCAGGGCATACTGCTTCCGAGAGTCAATTCTTGCGTCTCCATACGGGTGAATTCACGATAGAAAATGGAAATCTCCAGCCAGGAACAACGCAAAAGGTAACCCTCAGTGTATTGAATCGTCCTGGAGCGCCAGGGGGAACGGTATCTCACTTAGATTCACTTGCCCCAAATGGAGGAGGGCTTCAATTTACGGCCCAATCTCGTCTTTGAGAACGAGAGATTAATCTCACTTCGGTTCAAACTGGTCCAATCACCGCAACTGGATTCTGGGGTTCACCGTACCTATCCTTTAGCCTTGGATGAAAGTCTATCCGAACGTACCTTGCAAGCACAGACAGTGACTTTGGAACTCCTCCGAAAGTAATTTTCTCTGGAGCGAATACCAATAATATCTATGTACAGGGACAAACACAGTCTCAAGGAAATGGAGCTCTTGTCTGAGCGGATAAGGAAGTAAATGGTACTGTAGCATCTGCCTCTCAGTCGGACGCAGTTCGGAAGAAACTCTTCGAAGCAATTCGAGGAATGAATCCGGGTACTATTGTAAATGGCATCCGATTGGTTCGTGGAGATGTGGATATATCTGGAAGTATTGATGGATACGAGACGCTTGTGGTAGTAGACGGAGATATTCGTATTACTGGAAATCTGAATACTGCAGGAAAAAAGCTCGGTATTGCCGCTATTCGAGATTCGGATAGTTCAAAATGAAATATCTTGATTGAATCAGGAGTGGCCTATGTGGGGACTACTGCCGTGTATGCAGATGGTTCTATATGGAGTAGTAATGGAGGAACAGTATTGGCTGAATCAAATGCTGCTCGTACCAATGCACTTCAAAAGCAATTGGTGCTCAAGGGGGCATTCTTCACGAAGAATACTATTGGAGGTGCTACTGGCGGAACTGGTCAGTATGCTCTTCCGAGAGGTGAGACTACTTCTTCATTGAATGAGGCGGTGAAATATGATCTTTCATTCCTCCGAATGAATCATGTTGGCTATGATGACTCAAGTTGGACAAGAAACTACAACGCTGGGCGTACTGAGTCGGTAATATTCCTACAGGCAACAGATGCTCTATCTTCTCCTCCGAAAGGATTCTATTAGTCTTGTAACACATTCCTCATGCCCCGCCCTTCTTCCCTTGGAGCTGTACTCCTCTCCTCGCTCATTCTCACCACCGTATTTTACGGGGGGGGGGGGGGGGCATAACTCCTTTCCTCGATAAAGCTTCTGCACTCTTCGATGATTCTTGAATGGGCTCTCCTGTAACTACAGGAACCCAACTCACCTCCGCTCTCTGGAACACTCTTGTCTCCAATGTACGAGATATCAACACAAGACTCACCACACTCTCTACTGGAACTCCCAATACACTCCTCAAATACACCCCCTCAGGCAATACTATCACCAGTTCTCAAATCTATGAGAATGCAGGTAATGTAGGTATAGGGGTGGGGAGTCCTAGTGCAACTCTTCAAATATGACAGAGTGCTATGACTTGAGCCCCAGCGTCCCCTACCGAGACGAATAGGCTAAAGATAGCAAATAATACTCATTCGGGGAATTGAGGAGGTTTTGATATTTTTGAGAGAGATTCCTGAGTCTATGCAAATCTTGATATTAGGTAGGGTCTAAACCTTATGACCATAAGACATGATGGTAATATAGGAATTTGAACTCAGAACCCAAGTGTTAAGCTTGATGTGTTGGGAGATGTAAAGATAGGATGACAAGTTCAACCAAGTGCTGATTTCATGAATGCATGAAGCTTACAGCTCAATACTGTATGACTCACAAACCAAACAGCATACTATACGAACTATGTCTCCTTAGGACGATGAACATACTTGGCATATTTTTATAATTGTCTTGCTTCTGCTTCATCAAACTACTATCTCACTGCGCTTTCCGAGTGAGCTGATTATAATGGTGGGATTAACTGGGATTTCTCTCAAAATAAAGCGTATCATAATATTCCATTTGTATTTAAAGTGAATGCTGATTCACGATCAATTCGTTTTAAGGTTCAGCACTCATCAGGTGGAACTATAAATGATACATATACATCTGGATCTCCTTGAACTTGCTCAAGTTTCATTTATGTAAGAATATGATTCTAGCATAATAAAACCCCCATTCGGGGGTTTTATTATGGGGGAGAAGAGTTATACCTTATCGTATTCTTCAACCACTCCTTCATCTCGAGCTGCTCGAGAGTAAGGAGATTCGAATACCAAATCTGGGTCATCAGATCCGAAGTATTCTCCGATATTTCGGTTGTTCTCGAAGTATTCGAGAGTTGGGATAAGTCGACCGATAATAACGTTTTCCTTGAGTCCATCGAGTTTGTCGATTTTTTTCGCTGTTGATGCGTCGACCAAGACTCGAACTGTTTCTTGGAATGAAGCTGCAGAGAGCCATGACTCCGTGAAGAGGGAAATCTTCGTGAGACCCAAGAGAAGACGCGTTCCGATAGCTTCGGTTTTTCATTCTTTTGCAAGGATGGCGTTTTCTTTTTTGAATGCAATGATATCCACAATGTCTCCAGGGAAGAATGAACTATCTCCTGCATTGGTAATCTTGATCTTTGAGAACATCTGACGAACAATCAATTCAATATGTTTTGAATTTACGGTTTGTCCTTGAGAAGAGTAGATTTCCTTGATATCGTTTACAATGTAGAGCTCTGTAGTGATAGCATCGGCAAGCTCCATGAGTGAATGGATATTGATGTGCCCTTCGGTAATCTTATCACCCACTCGAACATGGTCTCCTTCTTTTACGAGAAGGTTTTTTGATGCATCTACCACATAATCTACCGTTCGTGGTGCCTCATCTTCAATAACGATAATGTTCGTATCAATTCGTTTTACGATTCCATCATGAAGGGCGGTTACCTTTCCTTTGGTTTCTTTTGATTTTGCAATTACCTGCTTGAAGAGAACTTTGTCTCCTACTTTCACCGTTGGCTTGAAACCATCGTCAGCGAGATAGTGCTCGTATGACTCAATCTTTTTCGCCTGAAGAGTGATAGTAAGCTCTTTTCCTTCGTATCGGATATTGCTGATATCTCCTTCAATCTCGGCGATAGTCGCTTCGTATTTTGGGTTTCGTGCTTCCAATAATTCTTCAACTCGTGTCAAACCTTGGGTAATGTCTCCTCCTGCAGTCGCAACTCCTCCTGAGTGGAAGGTACGCATGGTCAGCTGAGTTCCTGGTTCTCCGATAGATTGCGCGGCAATGATACCAACGGGAGTTCCAAGTTCTGCAATAGCATGCGTTCCAAGGTCAAGACCGTAACATTTCTGACACACTCCCTCTTCTGTCTCACAAGTAAGAATAGATCGAACGCAAACAGAAGGAACTTTCACCTCATTGAGGGCAATCGTCATTTCTTTGGTAACAATTGTTCCTGATTCTGCAATGACTTTTCCATCTACTACCACATCCTTTGCGAGGAATTTCCCGATAATCTTATCTTCAAAACTTTCTCGGAATACTGACTTGGAAGTGTCACGATGAATTTCTTCGTAGTGAACGGTTCCACAATCGTGTTCTCGGATAAGGATGTTCTGTGCTGCATCGACAAGACGACGAGTGAGGTATCCAGATTGAGCGGTCTTGAGGGCGGTATCAGCCTTTCCTTTTCGACCCGAGTGGGTGTTGATGAAGTATTCAAGAACCGAGAGTCCTTCCTTGTAGTTCGCCTTGATAGGGAGCTCGATAGTTTTTCCTGAAGGAGAAGCAACGAGACCCTTCATTCCACACAACTGAACCAAGTTTCCCCAGTTACCTCGCGCTCCAGAATCAATCATGTTGAAGATGGAGTTTTCAGAGGTGTAGTATGGTTTGAGTTCTTTTTCAATCAATCCCTTAATTTGAGACCATGCCTTCACAGACTGTTCATATCGCTCTCGCTCTGTGAGGAGTCCGTTCCAATATGCTTTCTGAATTGCTTTGATTTTTTCTTCTCCATCGCTGATATGAGCTCCCTTTTCTGTTGGGATAATCATATCGTTCTTGGAGATAGAAAGTCCAGAGTGAGTCGCATATTTGAATCCAATTGTCTTGATGCGGTCAGCGAAGAAGGCAGTTGGTTCTGAACCGAAGATGGTAAATGCCTTTGAAAGAAGTTTCTTCAATCCAGATTTTCCGAGGGTTTCATTGATATATCCGAGTTCTTTTGGAACGATTTCATTGAAGAGAAGTCGTCCGAAAGTGGTATCAACGATAGTTCCGTTGATTCGGATTTTTACCGGGGTTTGGAGCTTGATAATTCCATTGTCGTAGGCGTTTTGCGCATCGTACTGACTGTTGAAAGCATACTTTGATTCTCCAGGAAGAATTTTTGTAAGATAGTAACATCCGAGAATCATATCTTGTCCTGGTGCAACGATTGGCTCTCCGTTGCTTGGGTTCAGCATATTTCGGCTTGTAACCATGAGTCCTGCTGCTTCTGCCTGTGCTTCGTCTGTAAGTGGAAGGTGTACCGCCATTTGGTCTCCGTCGAAGTCCGCATTGAAGGCGCTACAACAGAGAGGGTGAAGCTGGATAGCCTTTCCTTCGATAAGAACGGGTCTAAATGCCTGAATACCGAGACGGTGAAGGGTAGGGGCTCGGTTCAAGAGAACGTGCTTCCCTTCAATTACTTCATCGAGACAGTCCCAAACCTCTTTTCCTTTATCTTCGATGATTTTTTCTGCGTGTTTTACATTGTACGCAATTTCACGCTGAATCATTCGTCCGATAACGAATGGCTTGAAGAGAATCAAGGCCATCTGTTTTGGAAGTCCACATTCGTTCATTTGAAGTGTTGGACCAACGACGATAACAGAACGTCCGGAGTAATCAACTCGTTTTCCCAAGAGATTTTGTCGGAATCGTCCTTGTTTCCCCTTGAGAATATCAGCAAGAGACTTGAGCTTCTTCTTTGTTGCTGTGGTGTATCCAGGTCGGTTGGAACGAACATCTCCATTGATAAGCATATCAACGGCTTCTTGAAGCATTCGCTTTTCATTCTTCAAGATAACCTCAGGAGCTCCGAGTTCCATGAGCTTGCGCAAACGATTGTTTCGGTTGATAACTCGTCGGTAGAGGTCATTGAGGTCTGATGAAGCGAAACGTCCTCCATCGAGCTGAATCATTGGACGGAGATCTGGTGGAAGGATTTGAATCGCTTCAAGCACGAAATTCTCTGGTCGCTGATTTGACTTGAACAGGGAAGAGGCAAGCTTCAATTTTTGAAGAATCTTTTTTACCTTTGATTTTGGAGCAGTCTTGAGCTCAGTTTGATGATCAGAAATAAATTTTCGAAGATCGATTCGCTCAAGAAGAGTCTTGATGTGCTCTGCTCCCGTTCCTCCCTTAAATACATGAGGGAATTTGTCATACAAAATTCGGTAGTCGAGCTCTCCGATTACAGTTGATACTTCCAAATCTTTGAGAAGCTCTTTGAGCTTATTGTATTCCGCATCAAGTCCATCAATTCGTGCCGTGAGAGCTGCTTCAAGTTCTCCGTACGCTTTTTTGGATAGTTTCTTTTCTTCTACTTGAAGATTTGCTTCGGAAAGATCTTTTTGAATCTGTTTTTGAAGCTCTACCTTGGAAGTCTTGAAGGCAGTGTCGAGATCGGCAAGGGCAGCATCACGCTTATCTTCGTATACTTCGGTGATGATATAACTAGCAAAGTAGATTACCTGCTCCAGTTTTTTGATGGAAATATCCAGCAAGAGACCAATTCGAGAAGGAACAGACTTGAGGTACCAGATATGAACTACTGGTGCTGCAAGTTCAATATGACCCGTTCGCTGTCGTCGAACTTGAGAAGTGGTAACTTCTACGCCACAACGCTCACAGATAACTCCTTTGTATCGAATTCGTTTGTATTTACCACACGCACATTCATAGTTCTTGCGTGGTCCGAAAATCTGCTCACAGAAGAGTCCGCCTCGTTCTGGTCGCTGTGTTCGGTAGTTAATCGTTTCGGAAATCAGAACTTCTCCATAGGAGAGGGCTCGAACCTCCTCTTTTGAGGAGAGTCCGATAGAGATACCCGCAAGGTTGTCGAGGGTTTTTCCTTGAGTGATATCCTGCTTTCCAGCGTGCTTTCCAATTTGATCGTAGTCAGTAATTCGATCGTTGAGGAAGTTATCGAGATTCTTGTCAGGAGGAAACATAGTTGATAGGTTAGGGTGTTTTCGGGAAGTAATGAGAGGGGATTGAATTTATTCGTTTTCCTCGTCGAGAGATGGTGGAGCTTTTTCTCCTTCATCGCCCTTCTCAGTTTCGATAGTTGGAATGTCTACTTCAACATCGAATTGACCTTCCAGCTTCTCGAGTTCCATATATCGATCGAATTGGGTTCGTTCTTCTTGCTCCATTTCTTCACCTTCCATCAAGTCAATCTTGAGATTGAGTGCCTGAAGCTCTCGTAAGAGAACATTGAACGATTCTGGCATGTTTGGTCGACGAATCTGCTTTTGTTTCACAATTGCTTCGTATGACTGTGCACGTCCATTGATATCGTCAGATTTGATGGTGAGCATTTCCTGAAGAATGTTTGCTGCTCCATATCCTTCGAGAGCCCATACTTCCATTTCTCCGAGACGCTGACCTCCATTTTGAGCCTTTCCTCCGAGAGGTTGCTGAGTGACCATAGAGTATGGACCAACAGAACGAGCGTGAATCTTATCTTCTACCAAGTGATGAAGCTTCAGCATGTACTTCACTCCAACCATGGTTTTTTCCTTAAATGGTTCTCCCGTTCGTCCATCCAAAAGTTGTACTTTTCCGTCATTTGGAAGTCCGGCAGCATCCATAAGTTCTCCGATCTTTTCTACAGGAATACCGTTCAAAATAGGAGTTGCTACCTTGATACCGAGTTTTTTTGCTGCGATACCCATGTGAGCTTCAAGAATTTGTCCGATGTTCATACGAGAGATAACTCCAAGTGGATTCAAGATGATATCTACTGGGGTTCCATCCTCCATGAATGGCATATCTTCAATAGGAGCAATTCGTGAAACGATACCTTTATTTCCGTGTCGTCCTGCCATCTTGTCTCCTACTTCAATCTTTCGAGTTTGTGCTACATATACTTTAACTTGCTTGAACACCCCTGTGGCGAGATTGTCTCCATCTTCTCGACGAAGTACATGCACCGCAATAACCTTTCCTCCTGATCCTGAAGGAATCACGAGAGAAGAGTCTTTTACATCTTTGGACTTATCTCCGAAAATGGCTCGAAGAAGACGTTCTTCTGGAGATAGTTCGATTTCTCCCTTTGGCGTAACCTTACCAACGAGAATATCTCCTCCTTGTACGTAGGCACCAACTCGAATAATACCGTCTGCATCAAGGTCTTTTAATTTTCCGGTTGATACATTAGGGATATCATTGGTTGTCTGCTCAGGGCCGAGTTTTGTTTCTCGAACATCCATAACATACTCATTGATGTGCACGGAAGTATAATAATCTTCCTGCATGATTCGGGAGCTGATAATAATCGCATCCTCATAGTTGTATCCTCCCCATGGCATATAAGCAACCAAGAGATTACGACCGAGGGCAAGCTCTCCGTTATCGATGGATTGTCCATCCGCAAGAATCTGTCCTGCAATGATGGAATCTCCGGTAGAAACGCGAGGCTTCTGGTGAATGAGCATATCATGGTTTGATCGCTCAAACGTTCGGAGTTCGTAGGTTACCTTCTTCCCACTCTTGTAGAGTACGGAGATGTGTTTCGCATCGACTCCGATAACTTCTCCATCTTCTTCGGACTTGATAACATATCCAGAACCTTCTCCAATCATTCGTTCTGCACCAGTTCCAACAATTGGAGCTTCTGCATGAACGAGAGGAACTGCTTGTCGCATCATGTTGGTTCCCATTTCCGCACGAGTTGCGTCGTCATGTTCAATGAACGGAACGAGGGAAGTTGACTCAGACATGATTTGCTTCGGAGAAATATCCATGTGAGAGATTTCTCGAACGTATTCTGAAGTTGGTTCAGACATACGTCGTGCAGCGATACGTGTTTCGGCAAAGTTTCCGTGAGCATCTACTGGAGCATTTGCTTCTGCAATGATCAGATTTCGCTCTTCGTATGCATCGAAGTACTGGTATCGTTCTGTAAGGAATCCTCGAACTTCGATTTCCTTTGCGCTATATTTCTCAGAGAGGAGTTTTGCTGCCGCCCCATCAATCATAGTCTTCTCGGCGACGAGAACATTTCCTTTATCATCGAGAATATCATCGAGCGTGATTCGATTCACAGCAGACTTTCCATCGTTCGCGACTGTGTGTCCGATTTCTCGGAATGGAGTCGTAATAAATCCGTGCTTATCAATTCGAGCGAAGCTGGCAAGGTGAAGTACGAGTCCAATATTTGGTCCTTCTGGAGTGGCGATTGGACAGATTCGACCGTACTGTGTCGGGTGAACGTCACGAACTTCAAAGCTTGCTCGTTCTCGAGTGAGTCCTCCTGTTCCGAGAGCGGTGATACGTCGCTTGTGGGCAAGTTCTGAGAGAGGATTTGATTGATCCATGAACTGCGAAAGCTGAGAAGTTCCGAAGAATTCCTTGAGTACCGCAACAATAGGTCGTGAGTTGATAAAAGTTCCTGGAGTTGCCTCAGAGAGATCGACGATGGTCATACGATCTTTCGCAATCTTCTCAGTACGAGCAAGACCTACTTTGATTTTATCGTAAACGAGCTCTCCTACAGAACGAACACGTCGATTTTCGAGGTGATCGATGTCATCCCAGTGGAAGCCAGGCTGTTCAAACACAAGACCCATAAGGTACTTGAGTCCTTCAACAAGATCTTCTAGAGAGAGGAATCGAGATGTCTCATCGTATGGAATAGTTCGCCCTGTCTTTCGATTAATTTTGATTCGTGCTACTTCTCCGAGCTCAAATTTCTTTGCATCGAAGAATGTCGCCTGAAACAAATCATGGACTCGCTCGTCTGTTCCGAGATCTCCTGGACGAAGCAGCTTGTAGATGGCGTACAATGCTTCAAGTCGAGTTTTTGTCTTGTCTTTCTCGATAGTTGGACCAATGTGCTTTGCAACCGCATCTTTGTCCCCCTTGAAAGCAGCGAGAATATCAGAATCAGATTCCATTCCGAATGCTCGGAGCAGTACGGTTACGGGAATCTTTCGCTTCTTATCAATTTTTACATTGACAACACCGCGCTTCTCAATTTCGATTTCAAACCATGATCCCTTTTGAGGAATAATCTTCATAGCATAGGAACCAGCATTCTTCGCATCAGGTACAAAGAACATTCCCGTTGAACGGATAATTTGATTGACGATAACACGCTCAATACCGTTTACGATGAAGGTTCCTTTTTCAGTCATGAGAGGAACTCCACCCATGTATACATCCTGTTCCTTAATTTCTCCTGACTCTTTGTTGAGCATTTCGAGTCGGATTTTCAAGGGCGCCTCAAAATTGAGGTTCTTTCGTTTTGCATCAGCTACAGAGAACTTTGGCTCATCGAGCATGAGTCCTTTGTAGTAAATGTCGATTTTTTCTCCAGAAAAATCCTGAATGGGGAATGTCTCCTGAAACGCCTTATCCAACTTATTTTTAAGAAAGTCGTTGTAACTATCGAGTTGTACCTCGATGAGATTCGGAAGTTCTAGAATGGATCGGTCGTCTGTAAAAAAGTACCGACCTTCCACTTGATAGACTTCGCCGAGTTTGGGAGTGACTGCTTGTGCTGTCGCTTCCTTTTTGGTTGCCATGCTCTCGTTTGGTTTAAGGAATAACTATAAAAAAGGCCCTCGCTTGGCCAGTACACAATCAGATGCGCGAGTGCAACGACAGTAGTATAGGCGGGAAGAGGAAGGAGTCAACTTTTTTATGCAAGCACGGTATCTCGTGGAGATTCTTGGATTTTCTGTTTTCCAAGAATTGCCCGAGCAAATACCGTTGGTTCAATAGTTCCATTCGCTCGAGTCAGTCCATTGCGTCGTGCCAGCTCAAGGAGAGAAGGAGTTCCTGTTTGTACAGATTGCCAAGATTCGACGGATCGGATGAGCTGGTTTGGCTCGGTAAGAGAGGAGTCATATTGAGCTCCGAGTGTACTTGCTACGAGCTTGATGAGCTCTGTCTCGTGTCGTTTGCTTACCCCAAAGCGCATTTGTGTAAAGAGTTCATTCCCTTGCGTCTCTTCTACAATGTGTTTGATAGAGGGAACTATTTCTGAGAAATTCAGTCTGTCTCCTATGGAAGCAAGCGCCAAAGCGGTGTTTGCGTATCTTTGATCAATTTCCACTTCAAAATTCTTCCCCACAATTCGGAGTTCGGATTCATCTCGATTCACGATAAATTCTCCGATGATTACAGGATGTCCTGCATCTAATTCTTGGGTAAGAGAAGAAACACTTGAATTTGGAACGGACACGGCAGAGGCTCGAAGTGCTTCATAGCTTGTCGCTTCATTCCCCTGGGGGAGTGTTCCGGGAATTCGAGAGGAAATATCTTCTCGTTGAGCGCTGTATGATTCTTTGACGCCGGTACTCTGGTACTTTGAAATTGCCGTATCTGAGTGGTAGGCGTTGATAGCTCCTTCTATCTGTCGATCGGTCAAATCTCGCTCGATCAATCGGGCTATCTTATTTTGAAGATCGAGCATTTCTGGAGATGGATCTGGGTGTGCCCCAATTCGCATCATAATTTCCTTACGAAGCCATTCATATTTTTGAATGTCTTCAAAGGTGTATTTTCCGAGCCCGAGCGCTGCGAGTGTAGAAGAAAGTGAATCGGCCTTTTCTGCGATTGTCTCTTCTGCAGTTATTCGAGTTCCAGCGCTTTTGACGCTATCTTCTACTTTTCTTGCTGCCTCACTTGTGAGTACTTGTTTTAATCATGCATTTCCCTCTTTTTTAAAAGCTCATCTTGCAGTGTCGATTATGGCAGAGGTTTGCTTGATAAGTTTTGGAGATCTAGACATTGCCGTAAGTTGAGCTTTTCTCTCTGAGATACCAAGAAGTTTCTCGACAGACTGAAAACTCTGCTTGTCTTGTTCAGATAAAATATTCTTCTTGATAAGCTTTTGAAACACAGATTGTATTTTCTGAAGTCTTTCTGGATCGCTTCTCAGATCGTTCCATGTTTCCTTCGCCTCTAAGAGCTCTTTTTCTTCAGGAGAAAGCTTAGCGGACTGAAGAACGGTAACAGCAATGTTTTTTGTGCAATCAATTACTCTACTTCTTTCATTCCATGTATTTTGATGCGTTTCTGCTTCGGCTTTTGTCGCATCTCTTTTGCTATCTTTTTCTAGTGCAGTAATCAAATCTTTTATTCGACTATCTTGTCATGTTGTATCACCAGAATATTTCGCAAATACAGTGACTATAGTTTGAAATGCGCTCCCCTTTGACTTCATAATTTCTTCCAAACACTCTTTTTGTTTCCTTGGGAAAATAGTCTGAATAGCTCGCTCTACATTTGGATATTTTTTATTTGCATCAATAACAAATGCCTCTCTATAGCTTTTAAAGCTCTCTACGACTTCTTTATAGAGGGTTGGATTTGATACAGAAAGCTCTTTTTGAGCCCCTGTTTTATTTTTTGTTTCTTCAAGATTCCAATAAATCGAAAAGTCTCTCATTAAATCTGGGCCAAGAAGTTTCCGCAGTTCCCCTATGTTTGCTCTTTTTTGCAATCCAAGCATTCGTATAAATTCGGCGAAACTTGCAGAATTGATTTCTCGAAATCCTTGGTTTCGGAATTTCTCTGCGAATGATTCGACTGTGGCCGTATTTCACGGGTGTTCTTTTTTTATGGAGAGATTCGCTACAACGTTTTTCCCAAAAAGTTGACTTTCAAGAGCTACCAATTTCGATGTACTTTGATTCCAGAAAAGTGCTTCACGGTCGTTTTTTCCTTGAAGGAATTCCCATGCATCTTTCGCTGAAAGTCCATCTGATTCTATATAGTCTTTTCCATCCGAGTTTTTTCGGTTCATCGAAGAAAGAGCAAGCTCTGTAAGGTTGAACTTCTCCAATAACATTGGATCTCTAGTTTTTTCTATCTCAGGCTTATATTTTTTTAGTTTTTCTGCTAACTTAAGTGCATCTGACTTAAGCATGTCAATTAATCGAGTATAAGATATTTTATCGGAAACATTTTGATTTACTCCTCTCAGAGCGCGTTCTTTTGCCCTGGCGATATCTTTACGAAATTTAGCTGTAAGATTATCAATTTCCTCCTTTAAGTCTTCGACTTTTTGAAGCTCTTTGAATTGTTTACTAATGTCCCCCTCTGGATTTCGAATGTCATATTTTTTGCAGTATCCATCAAACATTTCTGTCAGGATCCGAAATGATGCAGGGTGGTCCTTTCGTACTGATGCTCTCCATTGATGATCTCTCGCCCATCCATGGATGAATTTTTCTAATTTCTTTGGGTGAGATTCGAGCTCTGCCTTTAACTTTGTAAGTTCTGTGGGAGTGAGCGAATCCACTTCCTCCAACTCATTTTTCGTTTTGAGTCGGAAATCTCCGGGGATGTAGTCCCGTATCCTGTCGGCCATGTGAAGTGGTATGTTTTTCAGAGTTTTTTGTTCTTCTACATCCACAGAGAGCTCTTTGAGTTTTGCTTGCACGGCTTCTCGAATTTTTGCTCGGTCGCTCTCTCTTCGAGAAAGCACTTCCGCGATAGCTTTGACCAACCGATCTAACGCTTGAGGGGAGAGCTTTTTCTTCGCTTTTTCTACTTCTCCCAACACAAAAGCCCGAAGTCGTTCATCTTCGGTGGTTTCTTTTCCATCTTGACCAATATCAATTCTTTTGAGTTGATCGGCAGGAGATGGTGAGGTGGGGGCGTTTGAGGCTTCGCGTGGAGGCATGACACTACTCTATCAAATCTCGTCTCAGGAAGCAAATTCTCGAGCGAAAGAGAAAGTATTATACTGAGTTTTTCCGCATTCGAGTTGCTATACCGGCAAGAATCAAGAGAACCACTCCGATGATACCAGCAGTTTTTGAGGAGGTACTACTTTCGGAGACGGAGGCCTTAATACTGAGAGGTTCTTTCTCGATAGGGGAGGGGGAATTCTGAGGCACTTCTTGTGAGGGGGTATGTTGTGTTGGCGGGGTTCATTCTTCGGTGGAGGAGGATGCTATCTGAGTGCTTCCGCTTTTTGCTTCCGCTTTTTGCTTCGTTCAAGACTTCTGAGAAGCTTCTTTTGAGGCAATTCGAGCAGGGGAGAGGGGTTTTTGATTTTGAAAAATAGCGTCAATAAAGAGTTTGGATTTCACATATCCCTCAGGACTTTTGAGCTCATAGGTTGCAGGGTCAACCTTTCCAACGATATAAGCACCTTGTGGGGC
>JAVKLK010000045.1:0-2981 GCA_031539165.1 Patescibacteria group bacterium
AGTCATCGTTTTTGTTTTGATGAACAAAATGCTCGGACATTTGAGACCGCGAAACGACAACTCATCCGTCTTTCTAAGAAATATGGATTTACTCGAGAGCAAGCGTTGGGGCACTTTGAAAAAAAGTTTGCCACCAAGCGATAGAGGCGAGTGAGTTCCATGCTGCTAGGAGCTCTTCCTCAAATGCTTGTTCTTCTTCTGGGGTTACGGTAAAGGTGATAGTAGGATACTTCCCTTTTTCTTTCCCATCTACGTAAGAAATACAGAGCTCTCCAATTTCATAGTTCTCCCATTTTGGATCAGAGAGAAGCATCTTTTTGTAAAAAAGAAGTTGTCTGAAGTAGCTTGCATCGCCTGTTTGCGTATTTCCCTTGAGTTCATTCTCGGATTTCTGGGTCCCAGTTTTGTAGTCAGTAATACGGAGTACTCTAGGCTGGATTTCATCAATACGGTCAACTCGACCCTTTATAGGAATTCCTTTGTAGACAAGATTGAGCTTTGCGGTGGAGTATTCTATCGCAAGAGGGAGAGAATCTTCAGGGTTTTGTAGTGCATGCCACCCGAAGAGGCCCGTTTTCCCCCGATCAAGAAAATCTCGCACATGTTCCGGAGAGAGAAATTGGGTGTACACTTTTTTCTCAAAAAATCCATAGAGCGTGGATGCATCGGGGAATGCGTTTGTTTTTTTCCACAAAGCAAAGAACTGCTCAAGTGCAGCATGGTAACAGTTTCCAAATATGAGAGCAGGAACATCTTCAAATGGATACCGAAGAATAGACTTCTGGAGGAAATCTGCGGGATCCTTGAGAAAACGATTTAAGTCTGAAGCGCTCAGTCGATAATTTTTTAAGAAGGCTTCCATGTAGTTGAGGTCAGCCTCTTCGATTTGAAGCTGAAATATTGGAGTATGCGCTCGGAGGAGGAAATCCGAACTGAGTTTCTGGGGGCAGGATTCTGGTCTATGAGGAAGTTCTGAGAGAAATTCTGAGAAAACTTTGGGCTTACCGTTATCACTTTCGGGTGCCGATATCTCAAGGATGTGTTTTGCTCGGGTAATTGCTACAAAGAAGAGACGGCGCTCCTCTTCATTTTGATCGGCTTTTTCGAGTGTCCCACCCGTAATGGACTGAGGAAGTGGAAGGAGGTCTCTATTGGTTCGATTCCCCCAATTTTTATCCAGTAATCCGGGAATAAATACCCATTCATACTCAAGTCCCTTTGACTGATGGGCGGTAAGGACCTGTACGCCAGCAGTATTCCCAGATTGCGTCACTATATTGAGCGCAATTCCATAGTTCTGCATGCGTGTCCAGTAGTCAAGAATGGATGCAAGAGTAGTGAATTTCCCTATTTGAACACTCTCTCGAATATACTCATACACTCGATACAAACGCTCCAGTCCCGCTATTCCTGATTTTTTCAGGATGAAATCTCCTATTTTTAGAATCGATTCTATTTTTTGAATGCTCACGAAAGGTGTTGCCTGATCATAGCTTCGGATTTCAAGGAGATTTTCTCGAGCCTGCTTCCATTCCTCAAATCGGTCTCAAACGATGGATTCGAGAGTGGTATCATCGAGCAATAGATCAAAGATTCCCAGTTTTCGAGGGAGTTGCCGATTGATATCTTCTAATTTTGCGGTGATGCGATAGAGCCCAATACGGTCATCGATGAATAGGCCCGTGCGCAGGAGTTCAATCAGTTCGAAATTGGAAACCTTTGCCTGAACTGTCACAAGGAGAACATACCGAAGCAGTCGAAATTCATCGGACTCAAAAGCATTGTATTTATCTCGAGAATCCGTATGGATTCAAGCACTCTCAAGCATTTGACTCCAAGCATATACTTCTGCATTTGTTCGCACAATTACCGCTATTTCTTCTGGGGGAGTTCCTTGGGCGAGTTGTCCTTGAATACGCTCAAGAACGAGAGCTTTTTCTGTAGCCGCATCCGCATAGCCAATAATCCGTGGAGGCACTGGTGTCTTCCCGATACTTTGAAGTGGTTTTGTAATAGAGGGAATAAGCCGAGAGAGTCGAGTAGTATTGTGAGAAATGAGTTCACTTGCTGTATCAAGAATAGTCTGCCCAGATCGATAGTTCTGACTGAGAACGATAATTGCTGTTTCTGGATATTTCTGGGAGAAATGAAGCATGTTTTCTAAATTTGCCCCCTGAAATCGGTAGATACTTTGATCGTCATCTCCAACGGTGAGGATATTTGGGTGTTCGCTCATGCGCAGGAGCCCTTCTACGAGAGCGCTCTGTCAATTGCTGAGATCTTGGAATTCATCAACCATGATAAATTGGTATTTCTCCGCCATTTCACTCGCGAGGATATCGTTTTTGTTCAGTTCTTCGGCAGCATACAGAATCATATCATCGAAGTCGTACTTCCCTTCTCGCTGTTTCCGAATTTCATAGGCCTCATAGATGTCTTTGAGCTCAAGAAGCCGAGCGATATGCGTATCAAACTTCTCTTTTGTAACGGCGTACTTTTTGAGCTTGGTATCAATTTCATCGAGAGCGTTGCTGTAATCTCGTTTGAGCGTTTGGATGTGTTCTCCAAATGCCTCCGGAGAAAGTGCCTCTTTTCGGAGTGTCTTGATATTTTGAACAATAGCTCGAATCCAGTAGGTTGGTTGATAGAGAGGGCAAAGTTTCGGGTGCGTTTCGGGAGAGATGATGTTTTCGATGTATTCATAACATTCGAGATCATCCATCTGACTCATCGCACGATAGGCAAGAAAGTACTCAGGATAGGACTCTATCATCTCTTTTGCGAGAGCGTGGAGTGTGGAGACATGTACTTGATAACTCGCATTTCCGATGAAATCAGCAAGTCGCTTCTTGATAGCGGTGACACCTGCTTCCGTGAATTTGGTAATACATATATTTTATTGCTTTGTATCCGTATACAACAGTATATTCGCCGTTCGAGCACAGAGAACCAGCGTCTTCCCCGTTCCGGGTCATGCAACA
>JAVKLK010000046.1:0-6849 GCA_031539165.1 Patescibacteria group bacterium
CGTCAAGGGGGGAGTACATAATTCATAGCCCCACCCCACACGATACCTTCCGAGATGGGAAGAAATACTCTTGAAAAAAAACCGCATCCCCCTATACTGAAGGGGTCTAGAAGAATTTGGCTCGCACAAATTCTTTTTTGTTACCTCATCTATTCCGTTTTATTTCCCTATGATAGATCTCAAAAAAATTGAAAGTGCCATCAATCAAATTGGTACAGAGAAAAAGATTTCCAAAGAGAAACTCCTTGAAATCATTGAAGCCGCCATCAAAACTGCGTACAAAAAAGACTTCGGAAGCAAGGACTCCGAAATTATTGTAAAAATCGACCTTGCCGCTGGAACCATCGAGCTCAGTCTAGAAAAGACTGTGGTAGAAACAGTCGAAGACCCTGAGACACAAATTGCTCTCGCGGATCTTGGAGAAGACGCGGAGAATTTCGAAATTGGTGATGTCATCGAAATCGATGTTACAGATGAAGTGATGCATTCTGAGGGATTCGGACGAATCGCTTCTCAAGCGGCTCGACAGGTGATTATCCAGAAGATTCAAGAAACCGAAAAAGAGAAGATTTACAACCTCTTCCGAGACAAAGAAGGGCAGCTCGTGAGTCTGCGAATCGAGCTCGTGGAGAAAAATCGAGTCATCTTCGACTATAACGGAAATCAAGTAGTACTCCCTAAATCAGAACAAACGAGCAAAGACCATTATGTTCCGGGAGCTCGCATGTACCTCTATGTTGCCAAAGTTGAAGCAGACGGGATTTCTGGACCTCGAGTCACGCTCACTCGAAAAGACAAGGAGCTCGTCAACAAACTCTTCGAAATGAATGTTCCAGAGCTCGAAGATGGAACCGTGGAAATCGTATCACTCACTCGAGTACCAGGAGTGAAGACGAAGCTCGTCGTTGCAACAGAGTATGATGAAGTAGATCCTGCTGGGTCACTTATCGGACCAAAGGGAATTCGTGTACGAGCTGTCGTAGATGAGCTCTTCGGGGAAAAAATCGATATCATCAACTATACTCCTGATATGCGAGACCTTGCCAAGGCAGCCCTTGTCCCAGGAGAAGTTGTTGGCGTAACCATTGATGAGTCTGCAAAGATTATCACAGCGACAGTTACCACAGAAGAAAAACCAAAAGTACTCGGAAAGGGTGGAGTGAATATCAACCTTGCTTCTGAACTTCTCGGGTATAAGATTATCCTCGAAACATTGGATGCTCCAGAAGGAGCCTCTCCTGCTTCAGAAACTCTCTAAACCCCCGTTTATTCTTATGGCAAACGAGAAAATTCAGGTCAAGCTCCTCAAGCGACTGGCTGGCATCTGAAAAGAAGGAGAAATCGTTCAGGTAAGCCACTCTCAAGCGAGAAATTACCTCATACCAAAAGGATTTGCCGTAGAGGCAAGTGCCTCTCTCATCGCAGCAGAAGAGGCCAAAAAGAAGAAAAAGGCCGAAGCACGAATTCATACGATAGAAGAGCGCCAGAAAATCGCAGAAACACTCCATACAAAATCTCTCTCTTTCACCTTGCGAGGAAAAGGAGACAAAGTATTCGGAGGAATAGGAGAACACGAAATTTTGCAGGAGATAGAAAAACAATTCTCCATCGTACTAGAGAAGAAACACATCCTCCTTCCAGAAGGGCATCACATTAAAAAGGCAGGAGATACGGACATCAAAGTACACATCTCGGAAGATACCTATATTCGCATGACCATTCATATCGAAACATGCATCTAATTGGCATCGATCACGGCACGAAGCGTTGCGGAATTGCCGTGAGCATTGCTGGGGTAGCACTTCCAAAAATGATTGTTCCTACAGGTCTCGTACTCCATGCTCTAGAAAAGCTCAAGCAAGAATATACCATACACACGTTCGTACTCGGAGCTGCCCCTCATTTGAGTGGAGTAAAGAGCAATCAGTTAGGGATTCAGCAAGACTTCGCATCAACCCTTCAGAGTCATTTTCCTGATTGTACCGTGGTATTTCATAACGAAGGGTTTAGTTCTAAACAGGCTCGATTTGAGCTTGAATCCCGAGGACTTCCCTCGGATGGAAACATCGACGATCAAGCGGCAGCTATTATTCTTCAAGATTACATCGATCACCTCTAATCTATGCATATTGGATTCATCATGGATGGAAACCGACGTTGGGCTACGGCGAGAAATCTCGCAAAGCACCTCGGACACCATCAAGGAGCAGAAGCGGCAGAACGCATCGTGGAACTTTGTGTACGCGAGAAAATCGAATGTGCTAGTCTTTGGGCACTCGCAAAAAAGAATATCCTTGAGCGCTCCCCTGAGGAACTTACTTTCCTCTATGCGCTTCTCCAAGATTGGACGGATAAGATTCGAGAGCAATGTCTGAAAAATAACGTTCGGTTTGATACAGTGGGAGATCTCTCTCTTCTTCCGTCTGGATTACAGAATGCCCTTCAGACAAATAAGGATGCTACTAAAGCCAATACAGGAATGACTCTCATTCTTGCTATCGGCTATGGTGGACAAGATGAAATTGTGCGGGCAGTCCGCCGAGCTATCGAATCTGGAATCGCTCCAGAAGATGTGAATGAAACGTCTTTTCTGCAGTTTCTCGATAGCGGATCATTCCCTCCTCCGGACCTCATCGTTCGTACTGGTGGGGATAGTCGTCACTCAGGATACTTCCTCTACCAAGCAGAATATAGTGAATACTACTTCACCAAGACACTTTGGCCAGATTTCCGAGAAGAAGAGTTTTATACAGCACTTCAGAGTCTCCAGAGTGCGAAGCGAAATTTTGGAAAATAATACTCACCCCATGTCTTCCCGACATATCTTTGCCGAAAATAAAAAAGCGCTCTTTGATTACGAAGTCATCGAGCGTTTTGAGGCAGGAATTGAACTTCTGGGAAGCGAGGTAAAAAGTGTACGAGCGGGAAGCATAAATCTCCGAGGTTCGCATGTCTCACTTGCTAGCGGTCGTCCCGTGCTCCTCTGAGCCCACATCAGCCCCTACAAACAGGGCATGATTGGCACGCTGGCAAATCCAGTCCGAGAAAGAAATCTCTTTCTTCATAAAAAAGATATTTTTCGCCTCATCGGAAAGATTCGCGAAAAAGGACTTACTCTTGTGCCAACGGAACTCTATCTCAAAGGAACACTCATTAAAGTGGAAGTAGCTCTCGTTCGCGGACGCACAAAGCATGACAAACGAAATGTTCTCAAGAACCGAACGCTTGAGAAAGAAGCCCGAAGTGCTCTCCGAAAGTATTCAGTCTAATCATCCATGGCGATACACCCTTCATTTCTTGAATACATGTCCGACACATTCTTTGTGAATGAGCCGGAAGAGTTTGCTCTATTTCAGAAAAGTCTCCTCCGCCCCCTCCGAAAAACGATTCGAATCAATACAAATCAGCGAGATATTCCCTCGTTCATCTCAGAGAAGACGGCAGAAGGATGGGTATTCTCCCCCACTCCAAATGGACATGTATTTCACGTAGATAGAACAAATCGGGAGCTTGCTTTAGGGTCCACCCCCGAGCATCTCCGATGAGATTTCTATATTCAAGAGCTTTCCGCCTCGATGTCCGTATGGCATCTTGCAGAAGGCAGAATCCACGAAGAACCGTTTCATATTCTTGAAATGGCATCAAGTCCAGGAGGGAAAACTACTCAGCTTGCCGAGCACTATCCGAATTCCTTCATTGTAGCAAATGAGTTCACCAAAGATCGGATGAATGCTCTTCTCGAAAATATCGAGCGTATGGGGGTATCCAATATCGCGGTCACCAATATGAACGGGGTTCAGTATCGAGATGTGCCAGAGGCATTTGATTTTGTTCTTCTCGATGCCCCCTGTTCGGGGGAAGGAATTGGATTCAAGGCAGAAGAAAGTCTTCGATACTGGAACATCAAGAATGTTCGAACTATTGCCCGCCTCCAATCCAAGCTCCTTCTTGCGGGACTTGCAGCACTCAAGCCGGGAGGCACTCTTCTCTACTCAACTTGCACACTCAACACGATAGAAAACGAAGGAGTGCTTGAAACCGCAAAAGCACTCTATGGAGACTTGATTTCTATTTCTTTTGCCAAGCGTTTCTGGCCACACAAAGAAGTGGCTGGAGGATTCTATGTAGCAAAGATACAGAAGAGAGGTTCCCTTCCGACTGATACACAGAAAGAGAGCTCCGGGGAAATCCGCTCTATCATGAATACGGATATTGCCCCTCTTCGAGATAAGGAACTCCGCCAAATACAAGAAGGTATTGAAGCCTTTCCTCTTCTAGAAAAAAATGGGCAATTGTATCGATACAAGAACGATGTGCTCTACATTCGACACACCTGAGATATATCTTCTCTCTTAAAACAAGTCTACTGCATCAAGCTTGGCACTAGAATAGGGAGACTCGAAAATGGGGCTTTTCGCCCTACTCTTGAACAAAAAATGTATTCAAAAATCAGCCGAAACGAACCAAAGTAGCCCCGCATCTTGTGGTTGATACATACAAAAGGGTACACAGGGAGAATTCTCCCAAGAACCGCTATAGCAAAGCAAAGTAGAATTTTTTGGTCGGGAAATACCGAGCAAAAAATCCAAGAAAATGCTCAAGAAAAATTGGTATCGAGAGAAATTAGATAGTATGAAACTCAACATTTCTTCTCCGCTATGTTGCATACTCTCACTCCCCTTGCTGCTCGGCAATTCGTTGCCCAATCACCGGAAGTTTATGAGCGATTCTATCAAACCCATGATATAGTCGGCTCGGGAAGATTCTCCATTCCACTCAATCCGATTCTTCTCGATCCAGATGGGTATACCATCGTTGCCCGGCAAAAAATCCATCTTCAATGCCTCGTTGGACTTCAGTTCCACTCCTCTCCCGGCATTCAGCTTGGAACCGCAGAGCTCTTCACTTTTGAATCACAAGGATTTGAGTCCATCGGACTCTCAGAACTCCTCGATCAAAGCGAAGAGCTTTTATTGTACCTCAAAGGATATCTCGCAGAAACCCGAGAAACACAGGGCATTCGAATCAATGTTCTCTCGGAAGCACCTCGTGGATACTCGATTGGATTCTCGGGAACATTTTCTGGAATTCTCTGACACCTGCTTCGATATATCAAATACGGGGAGAATTCTCCTCTCTCCCATGGGATTCTCAATGATGAACGCTCGGAAATTGCAGAAACTGCACGAGTCATCGAATCCATACTTAAGACACCGGAAACAGATGGACAAAGCTCTTACCAGACACTCTATGCAGAAGCTGCGCCAAGCGTATTTATCGTTCGGAACGGCCGAAATGGAAAAGACCGGCAACTTCGGAAACTTATCGGAATAGAGAGAAATCTCTCGGAAGTGCTGGACTACGGAATGATTTATTCATGAGTTCCTCTTCTGGCAAGGACTATTGAGCACCGAGCTGGGCAAAATGAAGCAAAGCATGGAGCTGAGTGGTGCGGAGATCGCCTTGGCATCAAACTCACCAGCAAGAATTACACAGACTCCCTCAAGCAGGTGCTTCGACTCGAAAACGCCCACTTCCTCTCCTTGCTCGATACACTCATGAATGATGCCTCTTCTGGAGATGTGGAGGAGTTTCTCCGATATGGAAACAGTCTCGCTCATTCTTTTGAGAAGCTCGATGGAAAATCTGAATTTCTCCGTCATATCTGGGAGATTCTCGGAGAGAATCTCGGACTACAGTCATGTGATATTGCTCTTCTCCCCCTCTATAGTACGACTCGAGGAGGCTCGTATATTTGGTACGGTCGCAGGGGAATTGCTCGGAAAAACCTTTATCTTGCCCTTCAAGAAGCACGCAAACGATACCCCGAACTCAATATCATTTACGATGGGCAGATTATTGGTCCTGACTTCCGAGCGGAAGTGGTGATAGAGCAGGACAGAGCCAATGAATTTATCGCTCCAAGTTCTCTTGCAGAATGATACCTCATACGAACTCCTGGAACACGAGAGCATACGGGTGCATATGACTCAGGCGGACTCTCTCGAGGAAAACTTCTGGTCGATCAAATTGCTCGAAAAATCTATATCGACGGAGAGCGAGTGAGCTCCAAGGAAATCCTTTCTCAGCAACTCACCATCGATCTTCTGGATAAATTTATCTCGGAGGAGTCTCACGAAATCCATGCTTCCGAACTTCCCACATCCACCTATACACAAAACAAAAGTGAGATGATGTCCAAAATCCTCAGCCCACTCATGCGCACTGTACGTCGTCGTCTCGGAAAAGAAATCCAACTCAGCTGTCACGGATCAACCACAGATTTTGTGATTCGGTTCGAGTCTATGGACCTCGATGTGTGCAGCGTGAGTCGGATTGGAGGGGTGGGGGCAAGAAGGTAGATGATTCTCGTTTGCTTTGAGCAAAATATAGCTATATTAGCTATATAATACTCTTTATCTTCATACTATGGTATCCCTCCCATCAGTACAGGCACAGAATAACTTCTGAGCACTCATTGATACAGCGCAACGCGAAATGGTATCTATAACGCGTCATGGTCGAATTGCTGCGTATGTTATGTCCCCAAGTGTACTTGATGACTATATCGAAGCACACCTTGCCCTTTTGGCAGAGAAGAGTGGATTTGCTAGTCCGGAGGAAGTGGAAACATTTGTTCAGTCCCTCTGAAATGCATAAGTATATACTGACGCGCGAAGCACTCGGGTTTCTCCGAAATATTCCAGCAAAGCATGCACGACAGATTATCAATACAATTGAACGACTCGCTGAAAATCATACAAATGTTCCAAGTAAACAGCTTGAATGATTTCCTGCTCTTAGGCGTGCCAAAAGTGGTGAATATCGTATTATCTATCGTATGAATGC
>JAVKLK010000002.1:0-42507 GCA_031539165.1 Patescibacteria group bacterium
AGCAGTCTCAGACTCAGAACGCTCCTGCTGTCGTTTCATCTTCTGAAGAAAAAGAAGAAGTCGTCACCCCAGTCGTAGCGGAGGCTCCATCTTCGGAATATTTTCCGAATCTTTCCATTCAGACGGATGTTTTGGGGGACTTTACTCCAGAAGCAAAAAAAGAAGAACTTCTTTTCGAAAGAGAATCTAGTGTGGTAACGGATGCTATTGAAATTACTCCAGCAGAGAGCCTTTCTGAAGCGGAAGTAATGGATGAAGAAGCTCAAGAATTACCTCAAGAGAAGGATATTGTTGGCATAGAAACTTCTTCATCAGAAGAGCGTACCGAGGCATCTCCTTTGGTGGAGCAGAAATCTGAACCTATCCCCCCATCTTCTGAGTATGTCCAAGAAGTTGCTGCAGAGCTTTCCAAAGAACGAAAAGGTGGACTTATGGAGCTTTTTTCAAAGAAAAAAGTTCTTATGGTAAGTATGGGGAGCATGCTTGTTTTGGGTATTCTCGGTGGATTTATGGGGGCTTCAATGTTTCATGCTCCCAAGGCATCGGTTGGAGAGAGTCAGCCCTCAGTAGTCGCACATACAGGAGCGCTTACGCAAACTTGAGTGACTGCAACTGGGGCTACGGAAGATGTCTCTAGTAGCACAGGAGCTCTGGAATGAACCGGGGCCTCACTCCTTCCATCTATTCGAACTCCAAATATTCGTAAGGTTCAGTAGTCGAAGGATACATATTTGATTTTTTGAATTCTGCAATAAGGTGGAGGCATGCAAAAATCAAATGCCTTTTGGATTCAGTCCGTCCAGTTCTTGTTTTCACTTTTCTTTCTCGGAATTTTCTTTCTTGCTGTTTTTCGCCCAGATATTGTAGAGTCTGCGCTTCTCTCAATAGGAGAGTGGAGTCGTTCCATCGGGCATTGGAATGCGGTTATTCTGTTGGCGGCAAGTTTCGTGGAATCTTTCCCCGTTATTGGAGTCATGGTGCCGGGACAACAACTGTTTCTTCTCGTGGGCTGATTTTACGGGCAGGCCTACTTTTTCATTGCTCTCTGCGCTGGTGCTGTCGGGGCAATAGGCGGGAACTGGATTGGATTTTTTATAGGTAAGCATTTTGGAGAAGCATTTTTGGAGAAATACTGATCAGTCTTTGCTCTCGGAAAGCCCGAGCAAAAAATCCTTTCTTCCCGTATTCAGAAAAATGGCCCTCTGTTTATCATTCTTGGAAAATTCCATAACTTCACACGTGCTTTTGTTCCTTTTCTTGCGGGAGCGTTTCATATGGAAAACCGTCTCTTCTGGAGATATAATGTTATTGGATCGTGCCTTTGGGCTGGAGTAATGGTTGTTCTGGGGACCTTCTTTACTCGATATATTCATATTGTCTTGGATTGGATTTCGTGGTTTTTTCTTGGAATTCTTGTTGCTGTGGGTATATATATTGCTTGTTTCCGAAGACGAGAATTTCTCCAGTATATTCAAGAAAAGGAACAAGAATTCCATCAACAACGATAGCTATGTTTCAGCCATCTATTCCGCTCTACATCGCAATATTCTGCCTCTCTCTCCTTACGAGCTATCTCTTGTTTCGAGGAGCCTTTCACTTTTTTCCGAAATGGGGACTCATGGACAATCCTCGTCCGTACTGACATGCTCGCGATCCCGTGCCATTTGGCGTGGGAATCATATTTTTTCTTAACTTTGCTCTTGTATCGAGCATTCTGTGGATTTCTTGAATTGTGGAACTCAATGAAAAACTCGCCATTCTTCTCATCTTGTGAGCCGGAGTAACGCTGGTGAGCTTCATGGATGATTTGGATACGATATTTAAATTTGATCGAACCGCTTCTTTAAAGGTTTCAGCCTCTGAGCTTGGACAAGCAAAAAAGACTCGTTTCGCTATTTCGCCTAAGGTCCGTCTTTTCTTGCAGATTCTCGTCTGACTCATCGTTTGACTTACCAGTATCAAAATTAGCTATGTTTCGAATTTGTTTGGAGGAATTATTCACTTAGATGCGTTCTTCTTTCAAATAGGAGATTTGGAAGTTTTTCTTGTCCCAGTGATTTTTACCATATTCTGGTATGTCCTTGTCTTTAATAGTATTAACTGGAGTGATGGAGTCCCTGGGCTCACCGTCTGACTCGTTACCATCACCCTCATTATAATTGCAATTTCCACGGTTCGATTTTATATTGTTGATGAAACTCCAGCCCTTCGGCAGAATTCTATTTTTGTATTTTGAATACTGGCGGTACTCATACCATCTCTGTTTGTGGCGTGGAAGTATAATCTTGCCCCTAAAATGCTCATCGGGGATAGTGGTACGGTTTTTCTTGCATTCATGATAGCTTCTCTTGCTATCTTGGTTGGATGAAAGGTTGCCACTGTTGCAACAGCTCTTGGAGTGTATCTTGTTGATGCAATGTATGTCATAGTTGCTCGTATTATCACCTGACAAAATCCCCTAAAGTGAGATCGAATTCACCACTTACACTATAGACTCAAAGCTATTGGTATGACAGACTCCTTTATTCGGAGGCTGGTGTACTTTGTTGCCCTCTTTTTCTGAATATCGGCGGTACTTCTGGATAAGACAGGAAAAATATTCTTGTTCATTGCGCTTATCTTTTTCATCGTGTTTATTACAAAAATTCTTTCCCTGAAAAAATAATGAAAAGAGGCTTTACGCTCGTGGAACTTCTGGTGGCAGTGAGCGTGCTTGCTTTACTTGGTGTTTTCAGCGTTTGAACCTTCGAGCGCCTCGCAAATACAACTCAGTCTCAGGCATCAGTTCAGATGATAGATGCGGAGTTGAGAACGTTGAATCGAAAAGTACAACAAGGAGAAATTTCAGGGTACGAGTGGTATATTTCGCCTTGAGATCAGGGGGTGCTTTCAAACCTCAATAGCTATCGAGTAACTGTCCCTATTCGAGTAGGATCGTTTAACTGGAAAACTCTTTCTGGATCCCTCATATTCACCGGAGCCGCGCTTCCTGGATATCAACTCTATAGGGATGAAACATTGCAAGCAACGGTACTTTCGAGCTCTCTTACTGGAATTGTTTTTCAACTCCCTGAGGCTGCTCATATCTCATACTCGATTCAGTGATTTGATGGAGAAAAGCAGCTCAATACGTATCGGTTCCTCCCATTAAATGCTTCGGGAACCCTTGATCACTTGCGTACGACTATTACATTTAGCGGAAGTACTGCAACGGGGGTGGTTCTTGCAAATATTCGATGACAAACTTCCCTTCGAGACAGTCAGAATAATTCGCTGAACTCTCTTGATATTTTGCTTAATTCATGAGATCGTCAGTCTCTCTATACTCTTTTCCCATGAAAATAGGTTTTTTTTGAACTCCTGAATTGGCCGCAAGTGTTTTGCGAGACTTTTTGGCCGCAAGTGATATGGAAGTTTCTTATGTGGTTACTCAGCCAGATAGGCCGGTTGGAAGGCATGCCACCATTACTCCAAGTCCGGTTGCTCAAGTAGCGACCCAAGCGTGAATCCCGATCTTTCGCCCGGATCGTGTTACGGGGAATTCAGAGCTCCTTCAGGCTCTTTCTGAGTATGAAGTGGACTATATGGTCATTGTCGCATATGGAAATATTCTTCCGCAGAGCATTTTGGATCTCCCGAGATTTTTGCCAATTAATATTCATGGTTCATTGCTTCCTCGGCATCGAGGAGCTTCCCCTATTCAAACGGCTTTGTTGGAGGGCGATACAGAGACAGGAATAACCATTATGAAGATGGTGCGAGAAATGGATGCGGGAGATATACTTTCTACATACACGATTCCTCTTTCTCCAGATGAGACAAGCGGAAGCTTATTTGAGAAATTTGCTGTGCACTCTGGTCCTGTTGTTCTTGAGGCAATTCGTTCCTATGCCAAAGGATATATCTGCTTACTCCCTCAGAATCATGCTGATGCAACTTTTACCAAGAAGCTTGAGAAATCAGATGGTGAGATGGTTTGGGCTGGATATTCTTCAAAACAACTGTATCACCGATGGCAGGCATGCACTCCATGGCCTTGAGTATGGACTTTGTATCAAGGCAAGCGCTGTAAAATACTGACTTGTTCCGATGCTTCTTCTCTCCAAAGCGTCCATGCTCCGGGGACAATTTTTTCTGGAGATTCGGGGCTCTTTGTTGCTTGTAAAACAGGCTCTATTCTCCTTGGAGATGTTGTCATTGAATGAAAGTCTCCCCAGCAAGCCTCAAAATATCTCATACCATGAGTTATTCTAGGGGCATAGTGAGTTGTGCTTTTCCCTCTTCTTTTTATACTTTGAATTATGTGGAACATTGCGGTAAATACATTTCGAGAGCTTTTTAGGAATAAGATTCTCAGCATCATTCTATTTTTTGCGTGTGCCTTGATTGCCTTTTCCGAAATTCTTGCTGGGCTCTCTCTCGGTCAGTCACTTAGAATTATTCTGGATTTTTGACTTGCCATGGTTGAGATAGGGGGCCTCATTGCTGTAGTATTTGTGGGGGGGCAAATCGTATTTCGAGAGATAGAAGGGAAGACCATCTACCTCATTCTCTCTAAGCCAATACCACGCCGAAGTTTTATCGTGGGGAAATTTCTTGGCTTCGGAGCGATTCTCTTGCTCATCGTTGCCATTCAGTCTGTCATTCTATTCTGACTGCTTTGGTTAGGGGGTGCTTCACTCGGTCCAGTATTTGGGGTGGCAATAGGGGCTATTGCCATGAAGCTTCTCTCCGTTTTTGCGATTATTCTCTTTTTTTCTACATTTACTTCCCCACTACTGTCTATCTTGTTCACGCTCGGGATATATGTATCCGCTCATTCTGTAAGTGCTGTTTTGGACATGGCTCTTCGACTCAAGGAGCAAAGTATGATATATGCTGCAAAGGGCGCACTCGCTATTCTTCCGCCCTTTGAAGCGCTTAATGTTGCAAAAAATACGATTGGTACACCCATATCTATTCCTCTCTCGCAATTTGCCTGGCAATTTGTTGGAGCAGGCCTCTATCTTTGCCTTGTTCTTATTGCTACTATTTTGATTTTTGAGCGTAAGAAATTTGAAAATGCGTAACGAAATGCTCCCAACCCTTACGTTTCTTGGTTCAAGCATCTCATATACACAGAATGTTTTGACTCCGAGACTGGAGACAGAGGCTCTTGTTTTGGGTGTTATTCGTCGAATTCAGGGAAAACCACTTGATGCCATGCTGGATGTTGGCACTGGATCGGGAGCTATCGCTATTTCTTTGAAACGAATGTTTCCCTATATACCTTGCTTCGCCACAGATATTTCGGAGTTGGCTCTTCAAATGGCACAGCAAAATGCACAGCAAAATGGAGTGGATATTCGATTTGAGAAAGGAGATTTACTTGAGCCAGTTCAATCGGTAATTTCGGGGGCACGAACCTGTTGTATTGCGAATCTTCCGTATATCCCATTGACCGCATCTCTCCCGCAAGATGTCCGAGAAGAAGACCCGGAGATTGCTCTTTATGGATGAGAGACCTGATTTGAAAAGATAGCAGCACTCATGACTCAGGCTGCCAGTCTTCCTTCGGGTTCTATCTTCTGGCTTTGACTTGAGTTTTGAGAGGGGCAAGATGTACTTGTTTGATCGCTTGCCAAGGAGCAGGCAGTTCCCTGTGAATTTTGGAAAGATTACTCAGGGATTCAGCGATTTGCATTGATACAATATGGATCTCTTTCATAAACTTCCCGAGTTCGCCCAGTCGGCACTAGTAACTCAGCGTATCCGAGCCTTCTTTGAGGAGAAGGGGCAGGGTGCTCTTTCTCTTTCCATAGTTCGCGTTATCCTCAGGAAACAAACGTGCACTATTGTTCTTTCTCAGGCGGTTGCCCGTACAGAGATGCGTCTTCATATAGAGTCAATTCAAAAGCTTTTATGAGATATTCACCCGGACCATTCTTACACTATCCGCATCACTCTATGAAACAAGTAGCAGGAATTCTCGCCATTGTTCTGGTATTGGCTTGATGTTCAGATACCTATACTCAGTATCATGAGGCAAAAACAAGTTCACAGAGTCTTCAGAATAGTGGAGACATTCCTTCCATTGATCATGAGGTGCTTGTGAGTCCTGATGATCGACTCAATTGAGAGATTGTCCGGAAAATTCGAGATGCCGATACTCGAGTGTGGCTTAATGTGTACATTCTTACCCATGCCTCCATCATACAGGCCCTGATTGATGCACGGAATCGAGGGGTAGATGTGCGCGTTCTCCTCGAGCGTTCCGTATTTCAATATCCTCGAGTGAATAATCCCGCCTATGAAAGGCTTACGAAAGAAGGTATTTCTGTCACATGAGCGAGCGAGAAGGACTTTAATTTCAATCATGCCAAATATCTCCTCATTGATCAGTCTTTTGTACTAGGAACGGGGAATATGACGAAATCTTCTTTGGAGAAGAATCGTGAATTTTTTATTGTTTCTGAAGACAAAGAGACGGTCGCTTTTTTGGAAAAACTCTTCGAGGCTGATGTAAAGCGTATTCCCTACAAAGAGGGTCGACCATGAATTCTTCTTTCCCCTCTGGATTCTCGAGAAAAAGTGACGCAACTTATACAAGATGCGAAGCGGTCTATTCGTTTCTTTTCAGCCTCTCTTTCTGATTCTGAGATTTTGAATTTATTAGAACAAAAAGCAAGATGAGGAGTTACCGTTGATATATGTCTTACTGAGGCAAAAAACTCAGAACGCACCCGTCTTATAGAACGATTTACGCCTCTTTGAATTTTTGTTAAACAAGCAAAGAAGCCATATGTCCATGCAAAATCTCTCCTTATAGATGACTCTATTCTCCTGATTTGAAGCATGAACTTTACCCAGAACTCTATTGATAACAATCGGGAAGTAGGTCTTATCCTCAATAATTCTGCCTTTCTTCCAGAATATCGTCAAATCGTCTCTCGTGATTGCTCGGGATAAGCTCACTTTGTTCTCTAGATACTTCATGGTATACTAGCATCTATATGAAATCATTTTTCCTCGTTTTCGGTGTTATCTTCCTTTCAGGAGCGATTGTTTTTATTTGAATATCTCATGGGTCTGTTACTCCAACCGTGGACTCGATAAGTGAACAAATTTTCCCGAAGAGCGAAACATATGCAATCTCCTCGGGTATTTTAACCCCAGTTAGTGAGAGCGCTGAGACTTTGGGACTTCCTCTTCGCGAAGGGGATATCATTCTTTATGCGAAGCTTTCTGATGCTCCAAAAGTAAAAGACCGTTCTGGCATACAGGAAATATCTCTGGGAAAGGGTATCTATATTCTGGGACTCAGTGATGTATTTCATGAGTATCGTGTAGTTTCAGATTCTTTCTCCATTCAACATCTCTCTAATGGGGTGTATTTTGTTGACACGCGTTCCGAGGAGTTCAGGCTTTTTTCGCTTACAGCGCTTCTTCGAGTGACTCTCGGGTCAATTGGCAAGCCGGTGACAGATTTGAATATATTCCCATCGGGAATTCTCAGCTACAATCCAGCTGAACTGAATGATAATTTAAACCGTGCAGATGCATTCCGAGTTGGACAACTCACCCAGTTCACCCTCTGAGATGTTCGTTCTGAGCAGGATATCCAGAAAGTATTTGGTGCTCAGTTTCAGATTCCGAATAGTCTCTATCTTGAGTACGTTCGTTTTGCTACACGCAGACAGGAAGAGGTTCAAAAATTATACGGACTTTTTCGTGGAACTTCAGATGGAAACCTTTCTCTCTTAGAGGAATATGGGCTATTTTTTGTAAATCCGGAGAAGAAAAAAATACTTCTGCAAAACTCTCTCTTATCTCTTTTGCAAAGGGCGCTTCTTATAGATAGCGGAGCCTGTGATTCTCTTTGCCAGAAGAAGGGAATTCCTGCTTCTCAAATTCCAGCAAAGATATCCGAACGGATTCGTCAGCTTGAGGAGATGAATCCATCTCATGCAGATCAGGCGAGACTTATGGTTCGCAAATACCTCTCCGTTGCTTCTATTGCTCGCACGGAGCATTCTCAAGAGTACTATTCTCAAGGAGGAAGTATGGTAGTGCGGGTGTACCAAGGTGTTTTTGGAGATAAGACTATCACATCAAAAGCGGCATACCGACTCTTAACAGAGATGCATACCCAGTATTTTTTTGGACAACTTGATCGTCAGTCTCTTGAGAAAAATCTTACAAATTATGTAACATTTCTTGTTCAGTCAAAGGCCATGGGGGAGGGTGAATTTCTGGGTTTCACGTACTTTCTTAAGGAGTTCCTTGCTTCGGGAAATAATTCTGATGAGATACCATTAAAACTCTTTGCGCAAATCATTGCCATTGCCCAGAATTACACCGCTACTCTGAAGAATGAAAAAGATCAATTCTCTATTCTTGGAGTCTTTTTCTATACATTTACCTCTATTGCAAATCGAACGGAGAATGGATTGAGAAATGCCTTTTTTGATGGTAGTCTCGAAAACCTCACACTCAAGTCTCAGTATCTCTCAGGGGAGGATACCCCCAAAATTCCTCCTGGGGTACTTGATGCGCTTACATTCTTGTTGGATACAAACTCACGGTTCATGACGCAGTACAAATCTTTGTACTATGCAAATCTTGGCGAGGCACAATGAGACTCGGTTGACAGCTATATACGAGCAGAGTCTGCTTTCGGAGGAGTATCCAAAATTCTTGCCATATTTACGGGATATGCAGAATACCGAACTCAAGTTACCCTGGGTCAATGAAGCAGAAATGCTACGGGTCTTGTAGTTCAGGATACAATTCTTTCTCTTGATTCACTCAGAAGCTATCTTTCTGGATTTAACGGAGTCGACGGATCGAGTATAGTTGTTTCAAATCCATTTGAACAGGATGGGTTTTATGAAGTAAGTGCAAATATCTATGGAAGAACATTCCGTTTTCGTCTGATTCCGCGCGGGCATACTCTTCAGAATATTATTTACACGGATTTAGATGGACAAGAGAAGCGAGAGTACGAGAAGATTAGTGTGAGTCTCGATGAGAGGGATGCCTATCTTCGAGAACGAGGTTCCGGTGTTCAATCTGCAGAACAAAGAGCTCGATACGATATAAAAAACTTCTTTAAATTTACATTCTTTCCTGATTCGCAAGGAAGCACCTCTCCGACTCCGATTGATACTGGAGTGGTGGAGCAGGGGGTGTTGAGCCCAACAATGCAGGTATGGGCTCAACAGGAGCTTATAGAAAAAGACTTTGCTATCGTTGCGGATATATTTCCAATTTCTATTAAAAACATTGCGGTTCAAGTACAAGGGGGCGCCTATGATATTGCTCTTTCTGGGGTTGTGTCTCGGATTTCTTCTCCAGGAAGATCCTTCAAAATAGAGTCGAAGTCCCAGTATATTTTTCAGGATACAGTTCATGCATTTCAGAACTGGTCTTTCCGAGTTCGTACTGAAGAAGGTTCTGGGTATGAGTTTGAAGGGCAGGAAGTGAGAATTCTTCCAGAGCGTATTGATACAAAGGACGAATTCCGCCAGAGATATCTCTCTGTATGACCACTCTTAGAAAGAGCACTTCGATACTATTCTCCGGGGACTACAGGAATAACCCTTGATTTAACGGATAACTCCGTAATAATCTCGGGTACTCGTTATTCTCAATAGTTTTTATGAAAGACACAACTAAAAAAGTGGTAGTAATTCTTATCGTTGTAATTCTCGTGGCTTCGGTTATTCTTCCGTTCCTTCCGATGTTTCAGCCTCAGGTGTAACTTTTTTCTTTGAGACTTTTCTCGGGGAAGAGCTTTTCTCTCCAAGTGATTTCCCGCAGTGCATACAGTACTTCCATCCTACTACAAGGGGCTTTCAGCATGCTTCACAATGAAGTCCTTGTGCATGCCCACAAGAGCTACAGTATTTTGCATCATGAGGGAGCTCTTCTTGGCAGTTCTTACAATGATGAGAACTCATTGACTCTTCTAGGCTCTCAAGAGAGGTCTCCTCGTAATATTGTTCAAAGAGGGTAGTCCTTGGTCGTATAAGAAGGTAGAGAGGGAGCCCAAATACGGGTGTCAGAACAATAATAAGAAGAATGGAAAACACTTGCACAAAAATACTCGTAGATCGAGTGGTTATATCTTTGATAACCCAGATTGCACAGGCAAGCCAGATGATAAGAAGGTATCCGAGGATAATTTGAAGAATCAAATCGAGAGATATGAGCGACTCCAGACTTGATAGATCTGAGAATCCCTGCGTGAGAGAGGTGAAAATGTTCTGCATAGGCTAGTGAATATTGTCTTTTTTCCACTCCTCTATGAGGCGATGGTTTCCAGAGAGAAGAGCGGGAGGAACATTCCGTTCCCTCCATTTTTCTGGACGAGTATAGTGAGGATATTCTTTTTTTCCATGAAGTCCGACGCTGAATGATTCCTCTCGGAGGGATTCATCTGAGAGGAGTCCAGGAATGAGTCGTGTCACCCCATCAATAATCACCGCAGCAGCAAGTTCTCCTCCAGTAATTACATAGGGGCCTAGGGCAACCTTTTGTATTGAGTACTCTTCAAAGAGTCGTTCATCAATCCCCTCGTAATGGCCACAGAGTATTCAAATGGTGTGTTTGACAGAGAGCTCTCAGAGAGTGTTTTGACAGAGCGGTTCTCCCCTTGGATCTGGAGCGATCCATTCAATCGGCCCTCCATTCTTTGAAATGCAGTCGTCCATCGCCCGAGCACAAGGTTCGGGAGCAAGAATGGTCCCAGCAAATCATCCATAAGGACGATCGTCAGCTCTTCGGGTTGCCTTCACGCTAAAATCCGCGATGTTGCAGATATGAAGCTCGAGCAATCACTGTTGCTGAGCTTTCTGCATAATGCTTGTCTCAAAATAACTTTCCAGGGCTCTTGGAAAGAGTGTGAGCAAGAATACCTTCATTATTTTGAAGTGCTTTTAATCTCCTTGAGCTCAATTTCAAAATTGAGCGTCTTATCCGCAAGAGGATGAGTATTTTTTGTTTGAATTGAGAGTGTTACATTATCTCCTTCAATCTTTGTAATAGTAACTTTCTGGGTATTTCGGTACATACCAGTCAATCCAACGGCAAGTTTTTTCCCGGCGAATGGGTTGGAATTGTTTTTTACCTTGAGAGTAACGTTTACATCATCCACAGCGGTAATGGTCCCAACATTACCATCCTCAAATGTGATGGTGGTCCCCTTTGCAATCTTTTTCCCACGGAATGGACTTGTTGAATTATCAATGCTGAGCTCTACGTTTTTCTCATTCACGGATTCTACTTTCGCCTTCACTCCCCGGTCATTCGTGAGGATGTCACCAACTTTTGGAAGTGGGCCATTTCCTGCAATCACGCTTGTTTCAACCACCATTTTGATAGTGTCTTGTGTTTCTGATTTTGGAATAGTTCTTGTGAGAACGGAATCAAAAATTTTCTTATCTACAACACTCTCGCCGTTATTGATCCAAGCTCATCCATACGCCTCTTCAGGAGAGAGTTTAACCGTTTTCCGCTCCCCTACTTTCATGCCAACAATAGCCTTCCAGAAACCAGAAATTGTTCCTCCTCCATCTTTTACTGTGAGAACGAGTGGCTCATACGTTCTCCCTTCGGAGAAGTTTTTTGATTTTTTGGCCTCTTCTTTAAGAGATGAATCAAAAACAGTGCCATCCTCAAATTTTCCGATGTAGTCAACGCTTACAGTATCTCATTCAGCAACGGTTGTTCCTTGTTTCTCCTGTTTCTGCACAATAGGATCATTCTTTCCTGTCTGACTGAGAGGTTCCGTTTTTCCACAGGATACGAGAAGAAGAGAGAGACTCAGGATGTATACGATATATTTCATAATGAAAAATGTGATTGAGTATGGAGGGATTGTACCAGATTTATTTTGCTTGCAACTTGAAATTGTACTCAAGAATTGCCTTTTCTATTTGATGTTGTATTCAAGACTCATCTCATACGAGCTTTCCTGTTTTGAGGAGAAGGTCTATTTCAGCTATTCTCTTATATACACAACCGAGAGCATGGAGTCGTTTTTCGGGAATTCTTGCATATTTTTCTCCTACAAAATCTTTGAGTCCGAGAATAGCATTTCTTTCACGAGCCATAAAGTGGCGAGCAAGCAATCCATAGAGTCAGATTTCCCGGAGAACAGCAAGAAATCATTTTTTTCGAACACTTCCTACACTACTTCCGCGAAGAAATTCTCCCGCGTCCATGGTCAGAAGACTTGCCCGAACCAGTTCTATTGCGCGCCTTGTGTCTCCAGAAACAAGAGCATCTCCAACAGCGAATACTTTTACCTCAGTTGTTTCCAAAGTATTCTCTCGCAATTCTTCTTCGTTCATCATTCCGAGAAGTCCAAGTTTCTCTATTTCATTTTCTAAGAGAAGGGGAGTATCTCACAGTCTTTCTTGAAGAAGCCGAATTGATTTTGGATTCAGGTTTGGGAGCGCTTTCCGAATGTAATTTTCCGCCTCTTCTGGTGAGTGAATAGAATAGGACTTGAGAGTGGCGTGGGTATTCAGTATCTCCAAAAGAGATGGAATCGTGGTATCTATTTGGATCCATGCGAGCACATTTGTTTCTGGAATACGTCAAAAAACATCAGCCCAGTCTACCTTTTTGAGCTCTTGTATCATTTTTGGAGAGCATTCATCCAATCGCCCATCGATAAGAATAAGCCGCTTTTCCGCAAGAAATGGGGGCGTTACAAGCTCTTGAATAACCTGAGTTCCTTGCTCTGACAGAGAGAGTCGAACAATATTATGTTTTCCATAGAGCGTTCGGAATTTCTGTATCCAAGTTCAAAGAACCCTTCGAATTGTGGAGGGGAGATTTCCTTGAAAATGAAAGATGTGATCCTTATTCGGCATGCTCAAGAGAGTATACAAGCTTTGTTAAAAAGTCGAGGTCTGAGGTGTAGAGCTTTTGTGAAACTCGTACTCGTTCCAGAGATTGAACAAGGAAATCACCTGCTCTATCTATTTCAAGAAATGCTCGGATAATGGGCGTGTCTTGTTTTGAAAATTCAAATACATAATCCTTGAGCACTTTTTTTACTCCCGAAACGGAGAATCGGGCTAAGTAAATTCTTGCTCGCAGCAGAAGAAAGAGTCGACGAACCGCTTCGTTTTCCCCATGTACTCGAATAAAGCTCGCTTCAGCACTTTCCAGATCTTCTATATCCTCGATGCTTTCGATAGAGCGGTAGAATTGAATTTTATCAACATCGCCTGCAAAGAGCGAATCAGAAAGAACAAACTCTATATCAAGCTCGATCTTTACATCAATGGAGGTGGTTTTTTTCCCAGACTGGAGCTCATCTATTTTATTCTCAAGAAGCTTGAGGTAGAGACTTACGCCAGTCTGTTTGGATTTTCCGGACTGGGCAATTCCAAGAATTTCTCCCGCTCCTCGAATCTCCATATCTCTCATGGCGATTTCAAATCCAGCTCAGAGATGAGCATGTTCTACTATGGCAAGAAGTCGACGTTTTGCATCTTCTGGAAGGACTTCTTTTCGATACATCAAAAGACAGTGAGCCTCACGGTCCTTTCTTCCGACTCGACCACGAAGTTGATGAAGTTGTGCCAGTCAGAATTCATCCGCATGATCGATAATAATAGTATTTGCCTCAAGGAAGTTCACCCCATTCTCAATAACGGTAGTTGATATGAGACAATTTGCCTCTTGGGCACGAAATGAGAGAAGTGCTTCTTCTATTTCTTCTCCGCTCATTTGTCCGTGAAGAAGAATTGGTTTGAGGGTGCTTCCCACGATTGCTTGAAGTTCTTGGGCTGTTCCAGCAAGAGATGATACCCGGTTATGAAGAACGATCACCTGTCCTCTCTGTCAGAGTTCTTGGAGTATAGCATCTCGAAGAACGGATTCATTCCATTTGAGCACTTGCGTGGTAATTGGTTTTTTGCTTGGCGGAGGTTCAGCTAGAATGCTGAGTGAGCGCAATCCAGAAAGGGCGAGATTAAGAGAGCGTGGAATTGGGGTTGCAGAAAGGCTGAGTATATCAATTCCAGACCGAAGTCGCTTGATTTTTTCTTTATCCAAGACTCAGAAACGATGTTCCTCATCGATAATGAGGAGTCAGAGACGACGAATCCGCACATCGTCTCCAAGAATTCTGTGTGTTGCTATGACGATGGAGATTTCACCACTCTCGAGTCCCGCAAGAATATTTTTCACTTCCTTTGAGGAGGTAAGTCTCGAAAGGCATGCGATGCGAATATTCATTTTCGCAAATCGTTTTGAAAAAGACTCAAAGTGTTCCAGTGTAAGGACAACAAGCGGTGATATGACAGCGACTTGCTTCCCTCATAAAACAGCCTTATAGGCAGCATTCATAGCAACTTCTGTTTTCCCAAATCAGACATCTCAACAGAGAAGTCGATCCATGGGGCTTGAGCTTTCCATGTCTCGGAATACTTCTTCAATAGCGTTTTGTTGGTCTTTTGTGTGAATATGAGAGAAGGCATCTCTAAAAGCCTTCTCTTCTTCGGGAAACGCGGCAAATCAGAATCAAGGGGAAAGTTTTCTTCTTGCATGAATATCGAGAAGTTCTTCGGCAGTCTTGAGCACTTCCGCTTCTGTATCTTTCAGGGTTTTCTTCCAAATCGTTCCTCCGAGCGCATGAACAATCGGATGCTCTTCTCAGAGATATTTTGTAATTCGGTAGAGTTCCGTTATAGGAACAAAAAGTCGATCACTATTCGCGTATTCGATACAAACATATTCTCGTTTTGTTCCCCCAACGTCTTTTTCTATCATTTCGAGAAATCGGCCAATGCCATGTTCTTGATGAACGATGTAGTCTCCCGGCTTAAGAGTCATCAGGAGGTCGAGGCTCCGCATGGTTTGTTTTTTCGACCGCTTCTGAACAAAAAGAGTTCCGAGCACATCGTCAGTAATGGAGAAGTGATTCTTGTAACAAAAACTCGTAAGTCCTATTTTTGGAACATCAATGAGGGCATGGGAAGAGAGCGAATTATATTCCATATGACGAAGAACCGGCTCTCGGAATGCTGTATAGATGGAAGTTTGATTTCCCGCTGTGCGAAGCAGCTCAGTGAATGATTCTATATCAGGAAGTGATATTGGCTCAACATTGAGTGAAGTCCCCCCTGTTTCAAATCCAATCCAATCGGTATACATTTCTCGCAGGGCATCTCGCTTCTCAAAGAAATCTAAATCAAATGTCCAAAGTCGGCCGGTTCCATTTATTTTTTGAACTTCTTTTGGAATGCCTCCTATTTCGGGACTTTCTTTCGCATAGAAGGTAACGGAATCTACTCGATGAAATTGGGCTACTTCTCCCGTATCACGCACTTCTCCCACGAGAATCTCATCTACCTCATCATCAAAGAAACTTATATGAATCATTTGCCCGATATCCCGTATGGTGAGCTCTGATCCAGAAAGGTGATACCTGTGAGTCTTTGAGACTGATTCGCCATGTTCGTAGCCAAGTCGAATGAGTGCTTCTATATGCTTCCGCGGTCCGGATACATCTAGTCGGGCTATCGTATGGGTCAGAGTCTTCCGTGCGTATTCAAGACGAAATGCTGCATCAAAGAGGGAAACAGTTCCAAGAAAATGCCCTCGGGTTGCATCGTTGTACCGGAGTACATCAGCCTGCGTACGTATTTCTGAGCAAGAAATAGAGAGAATAGTTTCCAGCACTTTTTTGGTGGACTTTAATTCGTGGAAGTCTTCAAATATCCATATGGTTGGTCCGAGACTGGGAGATGCCTCTTCCGTTTGCTTGCAAAAAAGCGATCGGGCGAATTGATTTCCCGATCGACTATAGAGTGTTTTGGTTTTTAGGGGTTCCATCCAGATTTATACCTTCATGATATCATCTTCTTTTTTCTGAAGCATCTCATCGATTCGTTTACTCTCGGTATCGATCTGCTTTTGGAGATCTGCCTCGTACCCTTTTGCTATATCTTCTCCGATTTCCTTGTTTGCCTCCGCATTTTTTATTTTTTTCATATAGTCTGCTCGAATATTTCGAACCGCAACCCGTCCTTCTTCTGCCAATCGTCGGGCTATTTTGACCAGGTCACGACGACGCTCTTCGGTGAGGGTAGGAATTTTGATAAGGATAGATTCTCCGTTATTTTGAGGATTGAGACCAAGATTTGCTTCCGTGATGGCACGATCAATATCTTTGATGAGTGTTTTATCCCAAGGCTGTATTCCGAGAGTTTGGGCATCCATAATAGAGACGCTGGCAATATTTCTCAAGGGCTGTACGGATCCATACGCAAGAACGGTTACTCATTCTACAATGGCAGGATTTGCTCTTCCAACTTGAAGTTTGGCAAATTCTCCCTGGAGGTGGTCGGCTGCTTTGGAAAGATCGATTGTTAAATTGCTAAGCATAGAGTATGTCAAAAACTGAAAATATTATGCCGAGAATTATAGAGAGGAAGCCAAGACAATGCAATTTATTTTTTGACAAAGTCACACAGGAGTCTATTATCACCGAGATGATTATTTCTTCTTATATCTTAGCACCTATGAAGGCTCGTTTCCTTATCGCTTCGCTTCTTCTCCTCGGAAGCACTCAAGTATTCGCTGCAAGCGGAGACTATAAACAGGTTGACTGTACGCTTCCAGTATTTACAGCAAATGGATGTGCTGCTTCAGCAAGTACTCAGTGTTTTGATGGCGGATCCGTTACGCCAGGACAGAAGCTTATTGGGCTGTACGATTCTTGGACTAACAAAAACCAGTCAGAACAAGTTATATACCAAGATGAAGTAACTTTCCCAAAATTGGTAAATGTTGGAGGCGCTGGAACTTCTTGGCTCACTAACCCTGCGGATGAGAAGAGCTTCTGGAAGATAGGAAGTGAAATTATCTTTACTCCAGAGGCTACGAGTGGTTCTGGTGCTACTAAGCGAAATGTATTCAGTCTTAAGGCTGGCAAGACGGTTCGAGTTCTTGAATCTGAACTCGGGGCAAACTATCAGCTTGAGAAGTCTACAGCAAAGAATGGTGAGTATGTGGGTCTTGTTAAATTTCCCGTAAACTATCGTGATGTTGATTCTGGAACAGGAAAGCCAGGGGTTCTCGTGAATCATCTTGAGTGTGTGGCATATAAGCTCGCTGCTCAGACTGTTGCTTCTGCTCCAGTTACTCCTACTAAACCAACTCCATCTACTCCAGTTCCTTCTCAGGCCACTGCGGTGAAGACGGGGGCGGCGGACACATTCCTCTTCCTTGGACTTGCTATGCTTCTCGCACTCGCATTTATGTTTGCTCGCAAGAGAAAATCTCTCTAGTTCACGAGGAGAAACACTCCTTCTATATACGAATATCCCACTTTTTCTCGAGAGTGGGATATTTTTCTATCGATTTTTTGCACGATACGAAAAGATGTGGCAAATTGAGAATGTAACCCATTTCTTATGACCCCTCAGAACCCATCAGCTGCCCCAGAAGCTCGTAATGCACCTTCTCAAGAGCATGCTGCTATTACCAAGGCACAGGCCACTCTTTCTACGCTTCTTGAAAAGGTGAGACGAGGAGAGGCTCCAAACGATACGGAAATCAAACTCTATCGAGCTCTTCGGGATGCAAATGAATCAAAAGATCCTGCAACTCGAGAAAAGGCTCAAGCCCTCCTCAAGACTCAGCTTGGCGAGATTGCTCAGATTGATGTAGCAAAAGATAAGCAAATTCAGGCAATTCTCGGCGAGACGACCGAGGCACTCGAGTGAGTGAAGAAAAATTCTGAAACAAAAATTGCAGGCAAACTCGGGCCAGTAGTGGCAAATATGTTTGCTTGGTCTGGAGAATTCAAGGAAACAACAGACTATGATGAGTTTCTCGACATGCTTCGGGCTATTGTAGCACTTCAATCTTCTGGAAAGACCGATGCAACCAAGCTTACGCAGGCAGACTGGAAGCGTGCTGGACACGATGGACAAATTATATTTGATACTGCGGAACTAGCAGAAATAAATGCGTTCTACACTCATGTAATTGAACAAGGACTTGGAAAGCGTGCCGAGATTCTTGCACAGTCAAAAACAGGGCGAGATCTCATGGTGGCACTCTTGAAGCAAACTGATGCGCGATACATTACAGGTCAAGAAATTCGAGGGACTACCCATGTATCGAAAGGAGGAACTACCGGAGCAATGGAAATCAAGGAAGCTGACGGAAAGACCGATGTTGTAGACATTCTTTTTTCAGGGAAACATCCTTGGTCAGTGCCACAAGTGCGAGACATTCTTCGAGGATCTAAGGCCGCACCAGACTCTCAGGATATTGCACGAGCATACAAAGCGGTTATGGGAACCGATTTGAATGTTGCAACTCTCGCGGAGCATCCAGAACAAGCCCTTGCATTTCAGCAAACACTTACACAAAAGATAGAACTTATTACTCAGCTTTCTCGAGCAAGCGCGCTCAAATGAGGACATAAGGATGTTTCAGGAAAGACGGGACTCTCTGCCGTACTTCAGGCTGGCTGATTTGATACAAAGGTGCGCGAACTTACCGGAGACATTACCGCAAATAATCGCTCTCTTCCTTCTCTCGATACTCAAGAGGGAAAAGATATGCTTGCTTCGGCTACTCGCTTCGGGCTCCCTATACTTATAAGCCTTCTTACTCAAGGTCTTGTAATCGGTTCGTTTGAAAAGAGAGACATTACCTCCGAGGCACAATTCAATGAAATTGCAAAACGATATGGAAAAGAGGCTGCTGTAGGGACACTTATTCATAATGCATTCCTTGGAAAGTCACTTTCTTTCCGATTTGGAGAAAATCATGCAATAGAGAATTACGTTCGATGAGTTGAAGCTTCCATCCAGAAGTTTGGAACAGTGTTTCAGGCCCCTCTTCCAGCTGAAGCAAAGGCACATAAGCCATCCGATCTTCTGAAGAGTACGGATTCATTTCCTGCTGAAGAAAGAGCTTTCTTCAATCAAATGATTCTTCAGTATGGCACACTTACTTCTTCTGGAATGTCTCATGAACAAGCAGTTGCTAGTCTTCGAGATAGTCTCTTCAAAATGGTGAATGTCGATGTAGCAAAACGATCAAACGAGAGCGATTGGTCATTCCGACTCGGTCTTCTCTTCATCGGATTTGCTCATGAGGGTATAGATACGAAGACGTCTCATGCCAAAAATGCCGCCCTTTCTGAACGAGCCTCTGGTAGTGCACGAAAACTCACCGAGGATGACTTGAAAAATCTAGGAATGGAGGCGAGAACTGTTATGAAGAATGGAGCCCCAGAATATCAGGTATCTTTCTCTAAGGGGGCACCAAACTTTGCTCAAAGCCTTCCTGACTGGGTGAGTATACAGACTATTGACGGGAAAACGATTGTTTCAGCATCGAAACCATTTGATATCCGCAAGGTAATTCTTCGTTCTGCGGACAATCAAGTAACAACAGAGTATGTAATCAGAGAGAAATCTGGAGTCTCAAGCGCTCCAATTGTTCTTGCTCCTGCCACTCCAAGTACAAAAACTGCTTTCAAGAGCATTGCTGGAGCAGCAACAGAACAGGGAAATCAAGCGGTATCTGACGCCTCTATTCATCGAGCCATCAACTCTGCATTTGCCTCATTTGAAACATGGGAGCGTCAACGACCAAAGTTCCAAGTATTCCAAAAGCAGCTTCAAGATATTATTGCTGGGAAAAATGTGGCATTGAATCTCGCAAATGTAGAAAATCCAAAAGTTCGCTCTGCTCTTCAGTCATTCTTGAGCGGATCAGACTTCAAAGCATACACTCCAGATCAAAAGGCACTCGTATATGCGAGCATGCTTGCCGAAACCGCCGGGGATAATCGAATTGTTCGTCTTTCTCGAGGAGAAAAAGGAATTATCGGGAAGGGACAAACGCTTAAAGCGCTCTTGGGTGATGCGTGGGGGCATACCACCTCTACTACTCGTCGGCTTCGAGAGTGGGGAGTGTCTCAGGCGGGAACTCTCGATAGCGTTCGATCTACTGCCTACGCTGAGGTAGGAAAGCTTTCTACACTCAAACCTTCAGTGAATCGAGTAGACGGTATTATGGCATTCTCTGTTTTCTCTCAACTCACCGCAGATAAGAAGCTTGGTTTCCACGGAGTGCCATTTGTTGGAACAAGTCTCAATATGGTCGGAACTCCGAAGGAATTTGAATCCTCTGCTATGCGTGAAAAAATGGCGAAAGAATTGCCAGGGGCTCTCATTGACGGTTTCGTCACCAAACTTAAGCCTCCGTTCACATCAGCGAACGTTCGAGCACTCCTTGCCAATCCAAATCAGGCACTGAATTCGAAGGGCGAACTCGTACCGAAAGCGACTGATGCGACTGAAGCCGATAAACAGTATACGCTTTCAAGCAAGCTCAAGTTTGGAATGTTTGAGAAGTGTCTGAATGATGTCTACTTCTTCAGTGATCTTGAGGTAACTCGACCAGGAAGTCCGGCTCAGTCAGTGACGCCTCCAGCAGTTACTCCAAATGTAGATGTTGTAGACGCCGATAGTCTTGCTACTCAAGAAGTGGTAATGCAGGATGGAGCAGTTGGTCTCGGAACTCTTGGTCTGGTTAATCGGGCTCGTAGTTCAGGAGGGGATGCCCAAAATGGGGGGAATACTACAACCCCAGGGGCTGTGCCAAATCCAGGCTCTCCAGTTATTATCCCTGACGCACCTTCGGTAGCGATATAATATCCCAATACAGGCCTCTCAAGAGGTCTGTATTGACAAGCTCCCTATTTGCGTAATATTCATGTATGAAAATTCTTTTTCTCCCGATTCTTGCTTGTTTTCTTCTTGTTTCTTGCTCAGGAGGGGCAGACCGAACGAAACAGATAGAAAATTCTAGTACACCGGTAGCTTCTCCAAGCCAACCAGTACAGCAGCAATCCGCACCATCCTCTGATCTTTAGTCCTCATGCGATACTTCGTACTTCTTACTGCTCTTCTTGTTTCCCTAGGGGTTTCTCAGGCTCAAGCACTCAGTGTTACCACAAAGACAAACGCTCCTCTGGAAACTGTTTGTGCTGTAACCAAAAACCTTGATATTTACGGTACTCTGGAATATCAGCTTAAGGATGCATTCAATTCTGACGGGAAATATATTATTAGTAGTCTTTCAACCGTATCAATCAATACTTTTGGGAATAAGGTAAGTATTGATTCAAACTTTTCTCAGCCTTCAAATTATGCTCCGGGACCGGGATCATATACGGTTGCCTGGCAAAATGGAAAGACAAAACTGAATCTCTCTTCGCTTACTCCTGCCGATCGGGGTACAACCATTGCACAAGTCGTGTATCGAATTCGGCGAGTTCCTGCTGGACCTGGGGTAACTCCAGCAGTGCAACTGGTGAGTGTTCCTGATCTTGGACCAAATGTTTTCCCTGGAGCCGCTATTACCTATGGATTAAACACACAAAGTTTCAATCCTTCTGCAGCAACGGAAGATAATGAGTGTCAGAATATTCAGGCTCGTTGGTGTGGTGACGGAGTTGTGGATTCAGGAAATGGGGAAACCTGTGATAATGGTTCTGCTAACGGAACTCCGGGGAATTCTTGTACCGCAACGTGCGGAAGAGCTCCTTTCGATCTCATGCTCAAAAAATATGTGGCGGAGGCGGGTATTAGTAGTTGTGGCGGAGGCGCTGGATGTGATGATGCTCAGACCGCTGCCACCGCTGCGCGTATCACTTCTGGAACCCCCTATGTATATGTTTTCCGGGTTACCAATAATGGAGCTGTTGCCACTACATCGACTACCGCCGTCTCGGATGTATCTCTTCCAACAGGAGTCTCACTCACCGCTGTTCCTACGGGAAACGGATGGACTTGTGGATATGCGGTAGGTGGATTTACGTGTGTTCGTTCAGATAGTCTTGCCCCTGGAGCAAGCTACCCGGATATTGTCGCAACGGTTGTTCATACGGGCGCCCTTCCTTCAGGTGCTCTTCAAAATACCGCAACGGTGGTAAACCCAGATGAAAATCCAGCGAATAACTACGGGAACAATAACTCTGATCCAGCGAATGTAACTGTCCTTCCTCCTACTGTCGCCTGTGTCACGGGAGGAATTAACCCAGTTCTCGCAGCACCGATTACCAGTGCTTCACCAGGTTTGTGTCAGGTAGGAGCCACCGTGGGAAACTTTACCGCTGTGCAAAATCCAAGCACGGGTGTATTTACCTATACATGGTCTTGTAATAATTCTGCCGTAGGTGGGGCGTGTTCTGCTCAATTTAATCCAACCCCAACTTCATCATTTGATCTTTCTCTAAAAAAGTATGCTACAACACTTACGTCAATCACTGGCTGTGGCGGAGGTGCTGGATGTGACGATGCTCAAACTGCAGTAAGCGCTGTTCCTGTAACAGCGGGGGCAAACTACTCGTATGTTTTCCGTGTTACCAATAACGGACCAACTTCTGTTACAAATACCACAAAAGTAGCGGATGTTACATTCCCGGCAGGAGTTCAACTTGTTGGTACTCCAACGGGTTCTGGATGGACGTGTAACCGAGTTTCAGTTGGATTTGAGTGTTCTCGCTCTGATAGTCTCGCTTCCGGAGCAAGTTATCCAGATATTGTGGCAATTGCCAATGTTCCGAGCTCTACAAGCGCCACGTATACGAATACTGCCACCGTCTCAAACCCAGATGAAAATCCAGCGAATAACTACGGGAACAATAACTCTGATCCAGCGAATGTCCGAGTGGGAACAGTAGTAAGTACTCTTTGTCAATCATTGACAGTAGCACCAACCACTTCTTCTGCCGTTCCTTTTTCTACTACGCTCACCTGTACTGCAGGATCTACCGCCGGGACGAATCCAACGTATCAAATCTCCTGTGGAAATGGACAAGTAATCAATGGTCGGACTGGAACGTGTACCTATACAGCATTTGGTTCTCAAGTAGCAAAATGTAGCGTAAACGGAGAGGCTGATGCAAATATTCCAGCCGCCTGCCAGACCACTATTACCGCTCAGCCTCCAGGTGGAGGAGGTCCTGGATCATGTGAGCAGCTCTCATTTACTCCGGTAAGTAATGTAAATAATACCTACTCGGTGAGTGTTGGATGTACTGCCACTGCAGCAGCAGGATCAAATCCTACGTATGAGATTAGCTGTGGAAATGGAACCACTATTTCTGGTGCTTCTGGAATATGTCAGTATGCAACCGTTGGATCCACGAGTTTCCCTTATACGGCAGAATGTCGGGTAAATGGTTCTACTCAGGGTTCACCAGGAGCCCCTGGTATTATGGCCCCAGGAAGCTGTCGACAGTCTATCTCACTTTCTTCCGGCGCTCCATTGCCAGGTGGTGGTCTCTGTGGAAATGGAGTAATTGATGTATCTTCTGGAGAGCAGTGTGATACTGGACTTACTTCTGGAAATTCTCTTTGTACGAGCACGTGTCGTTTAAATACGAGTGGATCAACCAATCCAAGCGCTTGTGCGAGAGGTCTTCTTGACTGTCCGAATGGATTTACCACCCCAGGATCGAGCCCAATTGAAATTCTCTTCAAACGAAGTGGTGCGTCTCCTCGTCCCGTAAGCACCTATAAATGGATCGTGGGAAATAATGTTCCAGTATTTGAAGCGGGTGACAGCTTCACTCTTACAGCACCGTTCCCTGTACTTCTGAGTGGAGGAAAGGCTGCTGTGTCAAGCACAAGTGAACACTTGAACGGTACAGTAACAGAGTTCACTCTCCCAAATAACTGTATTGGGCAAGGGTCTATCAACTACGGGTCAGGAAATATTCCTTGTGATCCTGCGGGAATTATCCTCTTTACCGCTGATGCAAATGGGAAACTTCTCCCGAGCAGTGGAGGAGGGGCAGGAATGAACTTCAGTGGAAATACGGCACGTATATCTGGAGCATCGGCTGATGTAAATCCACTCACTTCTCCGGGATCTGCGGTATACCAGAATAACTTTGCCATTAACGTAGGATACCTCTTTGAACCGCTTTGGGTACGAGTATCGAAACCTGCTGTATCAAACACGGCCGGAGGAAATGCTTATCTTGGTGCACAAGTCGGAGCAAGTGTAAATTCTATTACAGAGGATTTCTTAAATTCTCTGAAAAAAGGAAACTTTACCGTGACCTCTACCACGAGAAGCGGAGTGGCTACTTTTGGTGCGGAAAATGCGACTGGAACAAAACAAGCTGGAACAACGAATCTCTCAAAATTTTCTGATGCTCCTTCTTCCACTCCAGAGCAGACGATAGTGATTGATAGTATGGATGACTTTGAGGCCGCTCTTGCCTCTGGAAAGTTCACGAAAACAGGAGATGCAAAAGGGCTCTATGTTTTGAAAAAGGGAACGGTTACGCTTCGTTCTACGCCAGGTTCTTCCGAGCTTCGTCTCAAAGGAATAGGAACACTTCTTATTGAGGAAGGAACTCTCATTATTGAGACAGATGTTGAATATGAAGATGCAAACTCAAGCTGGGCATTCATTGTCAAGAAACCAAAAACATCTTCTGAGCCAGCAATTCAGGTGGCATCCAGTGTGACACAAATAAGTGGAGCCTATCTTGCTCTCTCTGGAGAGATGACAGGAAATGGGCCGTCCACTCGACCGTTAGCAGTCGATGGGAATGTGAATGCAAATATTGCAAAGCTCGTTTCTGACAGAACATTCATACGAGCAAATGAAGGGTCATCCGCTCTTTCTACAGGAGTGACGATTAACTACTCGACGCGAGCATTCAAGAACCCACCACCGCTTCTCAGTCAATATCTCGAACAGTACAACTTGGAAAAGATATCTCGATAAAGAGTTTATAAGAGGTGCTTTACCATATAGGTAGACTCCTCCTTGTATCCGAGACGTTCATAGTAAGGACGAACCCCCACTCAAGCGATAACCGCTATTCGGCGAATCTCTGGGTGGGATTTTTTTATAATTTCTTCTGCGGTAGCAAGCATCTTCTTACCGAATCCCATATGTTGTCCACTCCCATCGCTAGGTGCTCCGATAGGAAGCTGATCACCGAATACATGTACTTCTCGAATGATTGCTGCATCTTTGAGAATAGGGAAAATAGACAGAAGTTCGACATCTTCGACAAGTGTCGGATTTCCAGGAATTCGGAGTCGAAGCAGTCAAAAAATAGTTCTGTCTGCAGGATCAATATACTGGAGGAAGTAGTCTACTCCATCACTTGCCGCATACGATGTAGTTTCAAGAATTGCGGCCTCTGGATTATTCTGTTTTGCTCGAATTTCCCGTGCTGATATATCCCGCCTTTTGAGTCAGAGTTTTTGCATAGCTTTCCCGGTGTGTTCTCGAAGGTTGGAAAGTTTGGAACCCGCGAGTATCTGGCTTGCGGGAATATCTCGGTAGCTTCTGTTGAGCCGGACATATTCTGGAATTTTTGATTCAAGTTCTGCCATGAGTTCTATGAGCTGATCATCCGGATAGGGGATAAATCAGCCATCCTTCCAAATTTCTGTTAATTCTGAATTTTCCGTTACTACCATAGGATAGATTTTTAGCTCATCGGGGCGATAGGCTTGATTCTCAAATATTTCCGAAAGGGAAGTCTTATCCATTTCTGGAGTACTCCCCAGAAGATTCGGCATCATATGGACAACTACCTTGAACCCAGCGTTTTTGAGAAGCCGTGTTGCTCGTATTGACTCCGTATTTCCGTGACCGCGTTTGTTTATTGTATGAAGCTCTTCGTGCGTTGTTTGGTATCCTATCTCTACCCGAGTTACTCCATAGCGTCGAAGTTGCTCTATTTCTCCTGGAGTAATCCAGTCGGGACGGGTTTCTATAGCAATTCCCACTACTCGAGATTGCGCTGATGTGTTTCTTCTTTGGGCCTCTTCTAGACTCTTCGATGCCAAAATTTCGAATCCCTTTTTTATTCGGAATCCGGCCAATCTATCCCCTTGTTCCCCTGCTTCTAGGTGATTTCTCAGGGTTTCGTACGTGGTGTGTCCATCGTATATTCCTTGGATAACGGATTCTTGGTACTCTTTTGGGTATACGCTCCAAGTTCAGCCTATAATTCGTACGTCACACTTTGCAATAGCGTGCCCTGTTGACTCAAGAGATCGGAGTCGATTTTGGACTTGTCGAGCTGGATCAAAGGCGTTGAGCTCCGCCCGCATTACTGCGGGTTCTGAGGGGACGTAGCTTTTCGGAAGATCGGGGAATGTTGGACAGTAGATACATTTTCCTGGACAGCCCCAGAATTTCGTAAGCAGCGAAATAACAGAGACGCCTGAAAGTGAACGAACCGCTCGCTTGCGAAAGAGTTTTATAATTCTTGAATCAGGAGTTTTTCCCTGAAGATTCTTGAGGTACGTTTCAAGAAGGCGAAATACTGGAGGGGCTGACGGTGCTCCAAATTCTTTGAGGATTCTATTTTGTACTTTTTGGAGGTCTTGTTTTGTTCGAATGGTTTCATCCAAAATCACCGCCTCTACAATGCGGTGTTCTATTTGGGCTGTCTTGGATGCTTCAGTTGACATGCCATCAGTCTAGGGAGAACCTACAAAAAACAAGCCAGAATCTTAGGAACTGAGCGGAGTTTTTATTGCTTTTGGGACATAGAAATATCTCCAATCGGGCTCGCTCACCATTTGGAAAAATGCCGCAATAAATTCTGGCTGAAATGACGTTTGGTGGAGGGTAATGAAATGCAAAAGCTGCTCTGTTGGTGTGAGATTTACAAATACTGTGTGGAAATCATTGTGCGCATCTCGAGGAACCATTCGTATATTGAGTCGAGATCCTGTCCCACTGCGACTTCTCGGAATTAAGTGATGAGGATTTGGGGTCTTGTGATGTATCGATTTCTTCCAGCTTTCAAGAATATTTCCTTCCGATGCTCCATCTTCCGTTATGCGGAGGAGGGCAAATTGTCGAGTTGTTTCAGGCTCTTCATAAATAGAATCCGCTGGTCGCGTAAGAAGCTTTCGCACGTCATTTTTGAACTCTCGTGTAAGGACGGTCGAATTAAAGCCCGTGAGCTTTGCAAGTGAATGGTGAGGGAGTGTGCAGCCAAAAAGTCGATCAAGAGCGTTATTTGTTTGCCGACTGATTCGAATTACTGGAGAGAGTTCTATGGTTGGAAATTGTGAATGAGGATGGGTGCCCGGTCGTACCACAACAGGAGGAAGCATTCATTTTTCCATAGGAAGAATCAAAGAAAGATAAATTCTTTTTACGAAAAAATATTTATATGTCAATTTTTGACGAAAGCGTGAGCTTTGACTCTTCCGTGACTTCGCATACAATGCGCGGGCACGCGCGGGGGTAACATAAAAGAGTGAGTGTACTAAGGCTTCAACCCTTGGGTGTGACGGTTCGAACCCGTTCCCCCGCTCCAGTTACATCCAAAAATCCCATCCATGTTGGATGGGATTTTGATTGATACGAGCAAGGCTTGTTCATGCTGAGTTGACTCATTCATAAAAGTCGTATCATTTCTCTATGCGCGCCACCCTGGTTTTCCCCGTATCTGATTGAAAAATGCTTCTTGCTCGAAAGCTGAAGAAGATTTGAGCTTGATTGTGGAATGGATTTGGTGGAAAGATAGAACCACAAGATGCAAGCATCAGACATGCTGCATGTAGAGAGCTTTATGAGGAGACAGGATGTGGAATTATAGCTCATCCAGATGATTTAGATCACAGAGCAGAAATCGATTTCTATTCCTTCGATACTACAGCATCCACGCCTGATTTCTCCGTGTCAGTATATCTGGTGAAACGATTTTCTTGAGTGGCACAATCCACCCTAGAAATGGCAGAACCAACTTGGTTTCCCTATGATCAACTGCCATTTAGTGACATGCTTCCAGCAGATCGTTTGTTTATCCCGAAACTACTCGAAAGCGAGACTTTCCGAGCAACAGTCCGCTTTAATCAGGCAATGTCTTGAGTGCTTGAATATGAATTTCTGCCTGAAATTTTCCATACCGAGACGCAAAATTAGGGCTTTACCTTCCGGTCAAATTTTATATACTTCGCGTCAAAATAGAGAAATATGGCAAATTCACACGGCCTTTCAGCCCGTCTCGTAAAGAAACAAGCCGCTGCCCGAAAACTTGCCAAAGGCAAGAAGCGGTCGGCAGCAGTGTACATTGGAAATGAGAATCCACAGACTCGAAAGAATACGAGCTTCAAGCGAAGGAAACGATATATGGAGAATAAGCAGAATTTCCCCAAAAAGAGACTCGATACGAAGAATATAGATACTCTGATAGAAAGAGGAGTTTTGGATGAGCGAGGCTTCTTTAGAAAGGGAAAGAAGAAGAATTTTATTACAAAATCCATGGTAGATCTCAAGGGATTTGATTTCTATGGGATGCCACGAGCAAAATAGCCTCTTTCCTCCTTTTATATAAATTTTGGCCCGTGTTTCATGAGAATGAACTTTTGCAAAACATGAGTTTTTGACTAGACTCTGCCCGCACGCAGCCATAGCTCAGTTGGATTAGAGCGCTTCCCTGCGAAGGAAGAGGCCGCTGGTTCGAGTCCAGCTGGTTGCACCATTTGATAAAAACATCCCACCAAGCGAAAGCGGGTGGGATGTTTAATTTTGAGTCGATGCACTTTTATCAAATAGCCATCAAATAAGATTTTCTCTTTAAATAAAGGTGCTTGCCTGACTATTTAAAGAAATACCCCTGTTTTATCAAATAGCCATCAAATAAGATTATGTTGCCCAGTATGGTATATATTTGGCATGCTTTCTTGTTTTGCTCGATGGATCAAAAGGCTTTATTAAGCCAGTTTCTTTTGTAATTTTAATGAGACGAGATGCGGTTGCAGAGTTTTGCTCCTCGATTCCGAAGCGTTCGCAAACAGAGGTATTTGTGAGTGGTTCCTGCTGGAGCACATATCTCAGGGCACAGTGTTGAAATATAGCATCGGCCTTTTCTTGATTTGTGAGCTTTCCTATGGCTCTATTTTTAAACAGTACCACACGAGTGAAGTCTTTCCCTGTTTCTATTTTAACCGCAGGCAGTTTAGTCTCCTCGATTGCTGATAGGGCCCTATCCACACCGCTTCATCTGCGCTCACAAATTTTCGCCCTACGCATTACGTCTGCAATCTCTTCATTTCTTGATTTCGGTGGGTGATCCAGAAAGCGGTTTGTCTCAATAAGTGGGCTTCATGGGTTTGAAATTTCAATTCTATCATCAAAAATTTCGATTAGTGGTTCAGTTCATCTTGAACGGAAGTCTTGGTGGATAATTGCGTTAGCAACAAATTCTCGAAGTGCGACATCGGGGTAAGTCCCTCCAGTTTCACGAGTCGAACCTCAGATAGTCTCAATCCTAGGAATATGTCACTTAATATGACTCATCAGCCCCTTGAATCAAACTGCATAGCCTTTAAGTCCCTTGTCATCGGCAATGGCATGAAGCTTATTAATGCCGCGGTATGTAATAACTCGGGGCGCATGACTCTTCAATCAGAAGGCTGATAGGTCGTGTGCAAATAATATTGCACATACGTTTCTTATATCAAACAAGCCATCATGGAAGGAGATGAGTCAGTCTTGTTCTAGTTTCTCGATTGCCGCATCCTCCATGACAGGGGCATAGCCCATTAGCTCACAATATCCTTTCCAGTCGATGAGTCTTAGGATATCGGCCCGCTCAACTCATTTTGCTGCTATTTCAGATTCAAAACTCGATTGTAACAGTGAATTCCATAGTCTCTTTTCAAGCTCTGGGAAATCTACTAAGAGTTTAGTGTAGCTCTCTACTCGTATATATGGGCTTCCTGAAAATGCAATCGGTTTGGTCTTTGCACTTTCTATAACGCAGACTACGAGTCGAACCCCGTGGTATTGCACTTCATAAAACTGAAAGTCTGCCACCCCATTAAGACAGCGCATTAACCATGGAATTAAATCTTCTGCTCATTTTCCTTTTCAGTCTGGCTTAAAGTTCGTGCCAATAGTATGATGAGTGACATCCTCTATCCCAAATACTAAGTAAGCCTGAGGTCTATTGTAAATAGTTGCTGAGTTCGCCAAGGCTGAGATATCCTTGGCAATTTCTTCTGGAGAGTGGAAGTCTTTTTTGAACTCACACCATTCATTTTCTTTGGGTTGACTTCGGCAATAGTCTATGACTGCGCAGATTTGATCATTGTTCATACCTGTATTTTAGAGGTAAATCATTCCATAGCAAACCCATCATCACTGCTTCATGGGCATAGAACTAATGCTTTATTATTTTTTTTGTTGCTTCGATTTTTTTATCTGCGTATTCGACCACATCTCGTATCACGAGTTTCTGGATGGCTGATATAAAAGTTTCCATGAGGGGGTAGTTTGGTTCAGAATTGAGAGTTGGGAGTGAAATTATTTCATATTGAACTTTTGACCATACAGCTTTATCTTCCCATCAGAACTTTGTTTTTATAGATTTTTGTAATGATGTAGTCATATATAAAAGTTTCTCCTTGTTGATATTTTTTGTCATTGATTTTAGCAGATAAGCATCCCAAAGAACACCTGTACTGTATGGCTGTGCATAAACACTACCTGTTGCAACTGCCCCATTACTCACGATATCAATAGTCATTTCAGCTGAGTCAAAATCTTCAGGTCTTCCATAGAACATAATTCCGTTATCACCCAATTTAGCATTTACCAAGGGCAAACTAAACTCATCAGTTCTTGTGGTCGATGTATCTTTTTGTTTACCGAAAGATTTATTATGGTTTTTTAGATTCAGTTTTTCAAACAACCCTCAAATCCTAAATTCACCCCATTCAAATTTTCAACTCTCAAAATCTCTCAAAACTTCCTCTTCTTCGCTCGTGAGTACATAATCTCTGAGTCCCGTCGTCGTCAAATACGCCTCTAGCTCCGCTACAAATTTTTCCATAAAGTCAAAATCGATTTTTCCATTTTTTGTAGGGAGCTGAATTTTTGTTTCCGCAATACTTTCAACTGTAGAACCAGTACCCCAAGTAAGATCATTTAAAGACTTTTGAAAACAAGCAGTTATAAATTGCATTACTCATTCGCTGCTTTTTTCAAATCTTGATTTTAATACTTTTACTTTATTACCAGTAAAATATTCTTGCCTTTGATAAAAAACCAAAAAAGTATCTTGGGCAAAAGATAGTGTATTCCCGTCATTAGCATTAGCTTTATTCTCAATAATATATCATCTTACTCAGTTATCTTGAGTTGTTCTTACAACATAAGGGAGGCTATTTTTTTACTTGTTCGTTATAGATATTCTCAAGTTCATTAGCATGAAAAATCTTCTTGCTTGATTCTATTTCAAACAAATTTCCCAGGCTATATTCGCCCCACTCCACTGTATCCAGTTTTGCTTGGAGTGGGGCTGTTATTTTCCTAGGCGGTCGGAGGCATTATTTTTGAGGAGATTCGATACTTCCCATGCGAGGTAGTCGGACACAGTTTTTTTAAAGTCTGCGAGAGTGGGCTTGGTGTCGATGGTTTTATGTTGATCGTAGTTCCAGTCCGCTCATGATGGAGTGATGAAATCCTCTACATATACTTCATCTATTTTCCAGCTTGCTTCGAGTTTAGCAGATTTTCAGGCTTTATAGATTTTTACTATATCGGCATATCGCTTGCTCGGTTCATCTATTTCCTGTAGATTTCTACTCGTTCTCTTGTATCCGTCATTTCGAAAGTCGATGAACTTTACTGTCTTTTCGAAGTCATGAGGTTTATGAGCCTCTACTATATATATGCTCGTCTGTACTCCTGCCATCGGCTGAAAGAGGTCAGTTGGCATCTTGATACTCGCGATGAGAGTGTGATTTTTGAGGATTTTTTTGTTTGTCTCTATTGCCTTTCCAGACCCTGCAGAGTCCTGTATGATGATGGCGGCAAATCCACCCGTCTCCATTCTATCGAGACCAAACGCGATAAATGGCATACCATTTTCAGAGTAGGAAAACGGAGGATTGAGGAGGAGTTTATTGGCTCGGAAATCTTTGTAGAGTGATTCAGGGGTATTGAAAGTATTTCATTTTTGAATATTTGAGCTCCCATCTCATCGGAGTATCATGTTGGTTGCTGCGAGCGTGTACATCTCGGCATTGAGTTCAACTCAGAGAAGTTGCTGTTTCTTTATCATCTGTATCTTTTCCTCACTTTCTGTTGTCTTCTTGCCATAGGTATTTTCTGTATCGTCTATCATCGTTTCCATAGCAGAAATGAGGAATCCAGCCGAACCTGTTGCTAGATCCATCACTTTGCTGTCTTTATTCACCCCAAGAATTGACACCATCATCTTAGTAATATATGGGGGAGTGAGAACGATTCCTATCTCTTTTCCATCTCAGAGGGCATATTTGAGAAACTCTGAGTACATTTCTCCCATGATATCAAGATGTCCAGCCATCGCATCAATAGAGAGGTAGATGTTGTGGTAGATAAAGGTAAAAATCTGTTTATTACTACTTGCCTTGGATTCTTGTATGAGTTTTGCAACTTCTTTATCAAGTTCTGTAATTTCATCCCTTTGTGCGTCTTTAGAAATCTCAGAAAAACTCGAAAGCATGAGATTCTGCTTATCGAGAGGAATTTCACGAGCACCCAGAAATTCTTTGATTTGATTTACTATTTGAACTCAGTCTCTTTTTGTATCAGACTGTATTCATCGGAGATCTTCTGGAACGAGCCCGTCTTGTATTTTGCTTCCGTCGGCATCTATGACTGGTTGCATAGAGAGAAGCATCCCCGAGACATAGAGTACCCTTTGAGGTGCTGTGATATTGAGATTGTGCATGAGCTTATTGAGGCTCTTTGCGTATTTTTGGAGTTCTGCTTGCGACTTAATGAGAATGTCATGTTTTTCCTCTTCTGTAAGAAGTGCATTTTTATAAAACTCATCGAAAGACTTTTCACTTTCGAGGAAGTCGAGTGTTTTTATCTTTTCAAGAAATTTATAAGAATGCTCTCCTGAACCATAGACATAATACACATTGAGCTCCACTGATTCACTCGAGTCTCATGCTATACCAATAGCAATTACTTCATTATATTTTCCAGAGGCAACCATCCCCGTTGCATAGTGTAAGGCGCCATTCACTGCATAGCCTTGAATAGATTTATCATCAAATTTTACCCCATCTTTTGTTTCTGAGAGGAGTTTACTGACGCCGAGTTTATTCTCTATGATAACAGGGGTTCTATACTTTGTAAGACTGAAGTCGGGTTTTCCAAAATTTGTTTTACTTTCTGTTTTGGCGCGACCGCGCAGTGCTTCTTTTAAATACTCGGGGATGGCTGATTCTGTATAGTAATCAGTCTGATTTTTTAATTGTAGTTTTTCAAAATATTTCTTTACCCAATCGTTTACATGTTCTTCAAGAGTAAATTTCAGCAATGGTTTAGAAAGAGTCATAGGGTAGTGTTTAGAATGGAAGTTTTGGGGCAATGAGATGATTATATCGAAGCTTTGGGTTCCTCAAAAAATACAATCTATATCCCCTCCGGCAGTCTCTCTAGGCTTGCCCGTTTCTCTTCGGGAAGGGCAAGGAGCCAGTTTATGACTCGGCAGATGTGTTCGACTTCTGGGACATATTCTGCAGCAATCTGCTCCTTTTCATCTCCTCCTGCGCGGAGATAGAGAGTTCCGGAGCGCGTCAATGTGTGAAGAATATGCTCCTTCCGAAAAGCACAATTCTTGATTTGGCGATAGTGAAGACCTGCTTCAAATCCGCTTCCAACCCCTTTCATTACACTCAGGTATACTCGTAGATTCGTAACCACAAGCATTGATTTAGTAAATCGATGCCACTCAAGCATCAATCCAAGAGAGAGTATTCCCACACACATACCGCTGGCAATCCAAGCGCTGTCTGTCACGATGTAGGTAATGAAAGCTCCGATAAGCGAGCTCCCCACCCACTTCGGAAGACGAAAGACATATTTACTTATGTGTTGACGCACAACGAGGAGGCGGTGTTCTTGCATGGTGAGGGTGATTATTTTCAGAGAAATCCATCAATTTTTTCGAAAACCTCTTCGAAGATGGTATCGAGCTCTTGAAGTTCTTCCTTCGAGAATCGAGAAAGAACCCAGTCGCTTACGGTATATCGCTCATCTCTTCCGACTCCAATTTTTATCCGAGAGAATGCATCGGTCCCAAGGCTTTCGATAATAGATTGGAGTCCATTTTGTCCACCAGAAGATCCCTTGAGTCTGAAGCGCACTTTCCCAAATTCTTGATCAATGTCGTCCGAGAGCACCAAAATATTTTCAGGCGCTATTTTATAAAAATTTGAAAGAGAAGAGACCGATTTCCCGGAAAGATTCATAAAAGTTGTCGGCTTCAATAGAATGATTCTTTCCCCTTGAATCATTCCTTCGCTTACCACCCCAAAGTGTCGAGATGCTTCAAATTCTGGAAAATTCATCTGCGTTCGAAAAGCCTCAATCGCCAAAAATCCCGCATTATGACGAGTGTTTTGGTATTCTGCTCAGGGATTTCATAGTCAGACGATAAGTCGCATATTATGCCCGTGAAAAATACTCCAGTGCAAGATAGACGCTTGATGCTATAAGAAATGCTGGCACTATCCAGTCTGTAAAATTCAGAAACCAGAGAGACTTTGTATATATGAAACGAAAGAAAACTCCTTCTATCACAAAAAGAGTAATCATGGCGATGATCATACCACGAAATGGAGAAATATCCCCACTTCCGACAAATCGAGCATATATCCAACTCACGAGTGCAAATGTGAGAATGCACGTAAGGTAGTGAGTGACAATGAAGGTGAATCGGGGGAGTTTCTCTCAAACAACAAAGAAGGCAGCGAGCATGAGCCATCCTCAAAAGGAGAGGGCTGATAGTTTGAGAACTTCTATGAAGGTGGTGAGCATGCGAAAAAGTTAAGCTCCGTTTCCTACTACTACTTTTGCGTGTCGAATGACAGTGTCCCCCAGTTTGTACCCCTTTTCAAATTCGGCAACAATACTTCCTTCTGGTCCAGGACCCTGACTCAGGGCCTCGTGCAATTCTGGATCAAGGGGCTCTCCAACACTGGAAAACGATTGAACTCCCATAGCTTCAAGCACTTTCGATAGTCCCGTCGCAGCATGTTTCACTCCTTCATAGACTGCTCCAGTCTGTAATTCTACAGGAGTTCCTGATACTACTCGGTCGAGATTGTCGAGAGTAGGGAGGAGTTTTTTGGCAAAATTCTGCGTGAAGTATGCTGACATTTCTGCGCGCTCCGCTTCAACTCGCTTGAGAAGATTTTGGTAGTCTGCATTCGCCCGAGCGAGAGCTTCCTTGAGACGAGCTATTTCTTCGTTTTCTGATGATACCTCTTCTGTCTGAATTTCCGCTCATTCTTGTGAGAGCATCTCTTCTGGAGGAGTTGTATCAGTGATAGGTGGATTCATGGTTATTTGAGTTTCTTTTTAATTTTTGTAAATGTCTCTGCGAGCTCTTTTTTGAGGTCTTTTCGAAGAGTGGTAATTTTTTTGGCGAGTTTTGTCCCGACTTCTTCCGATTCTGATTTCGCCAAGTCGGCAATTTTTACGCCTTCTTCCAAGAGGTTTTCGAGAATTTCTTCTCGTGCCTCGTAGAGCTTCTGAGCCTCAGCAAGAAGCTCTTCTTTCTTGAGATTTCCTTTTTTGGCGAGTGCTTTTAGTTCTTTTTCGGCTTCCTTCTTGAAAGTGGCAATTTCTTTCAAAGCTCGGGCCTTGAGCTCGGCTACTTTTTCTCGATTTTCTTCGCTGAATATTTTCTTTTCTGCTTCGGTCCAAAGGGTTTTGTGGACCGCTTTGATTTCTTCTGCAAGCTCGGAGAGATTTTTATCTTCACCATTCTTACTAAACTTGAGTGCTACAAGCAGTCCTGCGGCATATCCGAGACCAAGAAGGAAAATATTACTTTTTTTCATAAGAGAAAAGATAAGAGAGAGGAAATGGTACAATTTTTGCACCAAAATGCAAGGGTGTTTTTTGCATTGTAATCAAACACCTGCTAGGATGAATGCATGTCACTCGATAATCTTAAAAAACTTCTCGATGAAGTTGCAGGAAACGGGCTTTCCGACCTGCATTTTACCACGGGAATGGTTCCGTATATACGAACTCGGGAGGGGGAGATGATCCCTGTCCCTGCTTTTGGAGTTGTTGCGCTTGAAGAGATGAAAGAAATAGCATCCTTTGTACTTCCTGCTGATCGCCGAGGCGCTTGGCCAGAAATGAAGGAAATGGATGCCTCCTTCGAATATAATTCCGCAAGATTTCGAGTGAATGCCTACTACGAAACTCGAGGTCCATCTCTCGCAATTCGTCTCATAGGAACATCCATTCCGTCTCCTGATGAATTAGGAATCCCCAAATCCATACTGAGCGCGATTGATGCAAAGCATGGTCTCGTGTTGGTGACTGGTGCGACTGGTTCGGGGAAATCCACCTCTCTTGCTTCATTGGTGGAATATATCAATGCTACAAGAGCTGCGCATATTATCACTATCGAAGATCCGATAGAGTACGTCTTTAACTCCAAGAAATCACTGGTTCACCAGAGAGAAATTTCCACGCATACTCATTCTTTTGCTAAGGCAATTCGAAGCAGTCTTCGAGAAGATCCGGATGTTGTAGTGATTGGTGAAATGCGAGATCCAGAGACCATAGCCGCAGCGATAACTCTTGCTGAGACGGGACACTTGGTGATTTCGACCCTCCATACCAACGATACCGTGCAGGCGATAGATAGAATTATCGATGCGTTTCCTCCGACTTCTCAGGCGCAAATTCGAGTTCAGCTGGGAATGTCTCTCGTTGCTATCATGAGTCAAACATTGCTTCCGAAGAAATCATGAAGCGGCCGTGTGGCAGCAAGAGAAGTTTTGATAAATAATGATGGAGTAAGATCTCTTATTATCCGAGGACTCACCCACCAGATTTATTCTATGATTGAATTGGGGGCCAACGAGGGAATGCAACTCATGGATCGCTCTCTTGAATCCCTCTACATGAGTGGTCAAATCTCCAAAGAAGTGTTTATCAGTCGAGTCCGCGACTCGGATATGCTCAATATTCATCAGGCTCCTGTATGAAACCAATAAACGAACGACCGAATCTTCCTGAACAGACTTCAGGACTCCAGGCACTTCGCGCTCATATGCCGAATGCTCCGGTTATGGCGTTTTTGGAGAAATTCGATACTTTTTTTGAAAAAAAGAAACGCTCTCTCCTCAAAGATGAGGTTCTGTTTTCCCCGGGGGAGAACCCCTACTTATACATAGTTGCTTCGGGTGCTTTGGGAGTCTTTCGTATCAATCCAAGTGGCGATGCCAAGGAGGTTGGACGTGTTTATACGGGGGCCTTCATAGGAGAAGGGGTGCTTTCTGGAAGAATTCAAAAGGATGTTCAGGTTGCTTCGATTGTTGAGAGGACGGATGTTGTGGCTCTGACCAAGGAAGATATCGACTACTTGGAGTCTCTTGATGCTGCCGTGCTTGCAAGACTCTACAAGCATATCAATAATATTACCAGTCTTCGACTGGCTGAATCAGGAAAGGAGCTTGCTATTATGTATGAGTCCACGCAGAAGTTTCAAGAATTTCGAGAGCTTGGACAAAGAGGACTTCTTGCGGCGATTAATTCTCTCAAAGATTCCCTATCGCTGGATAGCATGCTTCTTATCGAAGAGCATCCGTATATATCAGGCCTCCTTGTCTATAAGTACAACACTCGGTTTCCTTCTGTATGGCCAATCAATCAGAAAGTAGAGGGACATTCAGAAATTCCTCTGGGGGAAATTCCTGCTTCCTTATTTTGACTGCCCGAGTCATTGCTCGGGTATGCTGAACCACTCAAACTTGGGGAGAAAACTCTGGGATATGTTGTTGCAGTCCGACCCGAAGGAAAACCACTCAACGATAGTGATATCCGGGTGCTCTCTCATGTTGCTCCTATGGTAGCCTCTATGCTTCGAGACGTTCAGCTCCAAATGGATGAAAGAGCCAAATCGTTAAAACAGGCATCTTCATAAAAACTCCCTCCGAGGTATTCATCCTCCATCGATTCGGTTCTTTCTCAATACAAAGCAGGTTGCGGTCAGACGGGTTCCTCATATAATACAAACTTCTTCTGCAATGCCTCAAAATATTCTCTGCGAAGTACGTGTTGATCGCCTCAATGAAAAAGGGGTTTTTGTTGCAGAGCAAATTCTTAACATACTGCACAACACGGTTGATGAGCAGAGAAAGGGGTGGCTATTTAAACACCAGGCCACCTATATTCCCTATACTTTTGAGGTGGCAAATATAGGCGGGGTAATTCGATTCTTTCTTGGAGCTCCAGAATCACACATTGGTATTCTGAAGAATCAAATCTACGCACACTATCCGAACGTGGAAATTCATCCGGTGGAGGAGTACTTCCCTGAGGGGGATTCTTTTTCGCAAGAGATGATTTTGGCAAAAGAATATACAAAACCCATCAAGATATACACTGATTTGAAAGATAGAAGTGAGAAAGAAACGATAGATCCGCTTTCTTCGATTACGAGCGCTCTTGCTAAGGCAAGCAAAGAAGAGCCTCTGCTCCTTCAGGTTTGTTTCAGTCCAATTCTTGATAGTGAATGGAAATCGGAACATGCTCTCCATATCTTGAACTCCAAGCGACCAAAATGGCTTAAGCAGTTTTTGCTTTCCCCCCTCGGGCATATTTCTGAATACCTTGTTCTTCCTGTTTCTTGGCTCTTCCGATTTGCGGTTCTCGTCGCGAAATGATCTACAGGACACTCGGACGATCATGCCCATGCTTCAGAAGAAACAGATGCAGGGAAGATTCTCGAAGAAAAAACAAAATCCTTTGGGTATGGAGTTTCGGTTCGTGCGGCAACGTTTGTTCGGGATGAAACAATTGCCAAAACTCTCCTGAAAGAACTTACCACATCATTGAGTATCCTGAGTCGTCCCAATAGCAATGCTTTTGTTGCTGGCCCCCTGCAACGATGAAGTGAATCTTTGAGGGCTCGCAGTAATACGAGGAAAATAGTGCTCAATACAGCTGAGCTTGCAGGGCTCGTTCATTTACCGACGATTTATGTGAAAACCCCAGGGATTCACTGGGTCATGACCAAAAAATTTGAGCCGCCCGCAAATCTGCCTCTCTTGAGTCCAGATATGCTGGAAGACCCAACACAAACCGATATAACCCCATTGGGAATTACGAATTTCCGAGGAACAGATATGCCGTTTGGAATTCTTCCGGGAGATAGGAGACGTCATGTGTATGTGATAGGAAAAACAGGAATGGGTAAATCGACCCTTCTGGAGAACATGATTTTTGATGATATTTCTAAAGGAAGATGAGTGGGTCTTGTAGATCCGCATGGTGATCTCGCGGAAACCATACTTGCTTCTATCCCGAAGCATCGGACGAACGATGTCATACTTTTTGATCCTTCCGATGCAAAACATCCGATAGCATTTAACATGCTGGAGCAAGTTCAACCAGAGTTACGGCCGATAGTTGCCTCCGGGCTTGTAGGGGTATTTAAGAAAATTTTCGGAGAAAGTTGGGGACCGCGGCTCGAGCACATCTTGCGAAATACGATAATGACTCTCCTTGAGATACCGGAAACAACAATTATGTCTATACCGCTCATGCTTACGATGAAATCGTATAGACAGAAGATCGTGGCGAAAGTGAAAGATCCTATTCTCAAGAAATTTTGGGAATCTGAGTTTGAAGCCATGGGAAGCTCTGGACAGACAGAGGCAGCGGGTCCAATTCTCAACAAAGTAGGACAGTTTCTCTCAAGTCCGCTCGTCCGAAATATTGTCGGACAACCGAAGAATCCCTTTTCTCTTCGATGGGCCATGGATAATGGGAAGATTGTTATAGTCAATCTTTCCAAAGGAAAGATTGGAGAAGATTCTTCGGCCCTCTTGGGTTCTATGATGATCACGAAGTTTCAGATTGATGCGATGAGTCGGGCTGATATTGCTGAGGAAAAACGAAGAGATTTCTATCTCTATGTCGATGAATTTCAGAATTTTGCGACGGATTCCTTCGCAACTATTCTCTCGGAAGCTCGGAAATACCGACTGAATTTGGTTATGGCAAATCAGTACATTGATCAGATGAATGAAATGGTGCGAGGGGCAGTTTTTGGAAATGTGGGAACGCTTGCCTCATTTCAAGTGGGAATTCATGATGCCAAAGTTCTTGCTGAGGTGATGGATGAGGAGTTGGTGCTTCCTGCAGATCTCATGAATCTCAAAAAATACGATATCTATACAAAACTTCTCATTGATGGAATGCCTTCCCCGGTATTTTCTGCTTCTACCTTTGCCCCAATTCGTTCTCGCTTGGATATTCCAGAACAGAAACGCGATGTTGTGGCAAAAGTTTCTCGAGAGAAGTATGCAAAACCAGTTGAACTGGTAGAGAAGAAAATCTATGAATTTAACCTCAAGGTCGTTGAGGATGAAAAACGGTACAAGGTTGCGGAAGAGGAATACAAGAAGAAGAAACAGGATGAGCGACGTAAGAAACAGGAGAATGGTGGATAGCCCGGCCCTAGTCCATGTTCTTCCTATTGATGCATCACAGGATGCTCGGGGGTACACGTATCTTGCGCAGTCAGATATACTTCCCTTTTTACGAATTGGACAATTGGTACAAATTCCATTTCGCAACGACATGACTGAAGGGATTGTTGCGGATATTGTTTCTTGTGTCGATATTCCAGAGGGAATCAAACCAATTCAAGCAATTCTTTGCCCAACTCCGGTCTTGAATCCCGCTCAAATAGCAACTATTTTGGAGTACGCATCACGACAGGCAATTCATATTCATAAGGTGGTGGCTCTTTTCTTACCAAGTCCAGTAAGAAACAGGGTGAAGAAATATTGACTCCCTCTTTTATCCGAGCAATTCCCAGAAACATCGAATCAGGCAGGAGGTGAATCTCCTCAAATAGAACTTCGATATTGTAAGCATACGCAAGATGTTATGACACAAACGCTGCGTGCGCTTGAATCCCCCCGAGTCGCCGTGATTGTTCCGAGTGAGCGATATATTGATATGATTCGAGAAAGCGTATCCCAGGAGCTCCAAAAGGATATAGGAATTTTCCGATCTGACTTCACGGATACGAATCGCGCAAAGTTTTGGATTGATGTGTGCGTGTGAAAATTTTCACGTATCATTTGAACTCGGCGACTCGTTCTCTATAATCTTTCAGAATTCGATCGGATTGTTTACCTTGAGGATGCTCTTTTTAAGGAAATCCTCCATTCGTTCCATCGATACCGAGTTCTCGATATTCTGGAATCAATTTCACTCTCTTCGAGACAAAGCGTCTCTATTATTAGCTCTACTCCAAGCGTTGAGAGCATGGCAAAAGCTCTTGCTAAACGCTTCGTGTTTGTCCCCGTGTCCGAATAATGCAGCCCCTTCTTTTTTTACTTCATCGTCTTTTCCAGGCACTCAAGCGGTACCTCGGGACTTTTGAACGAACACAGTATTTGAAGCTTGCATTCTTTCTTTTTGGACTCTTCATTGTTTGGACGACATTCAAGTACACGGTTCTCGAGTTTTCCTACTATCGATCTCTTGCTGATGCTCAGCAGACAATCACCGTCAAAAATCCTGTTTCTCGAGGCACCATCTATTCAAACAATGAACCACCAGGCGTATTCGCCACTTCTACTGATCTTCCGGATCTCGCGGTAGACCCTCAAGCAAAAGGGGATAGAGCTGCGTTGATTCAATTTGTTTCGGATGTGGTGTTTTATGAATACTGCGGAAGAACCACTATTCCTTCAGAACGCTGTATTGATCAGGTGCTTACCTATATCCGAGAATCGAGAGACGAACAGGCTCAGTACTCCAATGAAAACCTACGAAATGCTCTTAAATGAGCTCTAAAATCAAGAATTGAGAAACCATTCCTCGATTTTGTTTTGGTAAAAGAGAATCTTGCAAGAGAAGAGATTCAAGAGGTAGAGTCGTTTAATTACACGGGGGTTCGTCTTGTGTCGGGGAACCTCTATGTAGACCCAACCGTCCTTGCTGATCCAAAATTTGTTTCTGAGAAACTCCAAGCTCTTTTGGGTATCACCAAAGAAAATGCTGATTTCTATGTGAGTAAGCGTCCGCTTCGATATGTAAAAATCCTCCGTCGTATGAACTTGGCAACGAAGGACTATGTAGATTTAAAACTTCAGGATGAAAAGCAGGCGATTCAGAAGGGCCTTACTACCGAGGAGGCAGGAATATCAAACTTCATTATTCTTGAGCCAAATCCGACACGGTTTTATCCTGAGAAAAATATGGGATGACAGATTGCTGGATTTGTCGACAATGAGAATGTTGGTCGATACGGAATCGAGTCGTACTTCAATGAATATCTTCAAGGACAAGAAGGGGAAAGACAAACGAGAAAAGATGCATCCGGAAGAACCATTGGTTGATACGACCTCGGAGAGAAAAAAACGGTAGGAGGCGCCGACATAAAACTCACGATAGATCGAAATGTCCAAAAAG
>JAVKLK010000003.1:0-3633 GCA_031539165.1 Patescibacteria group bacterium
ACTCAAGTCTGCTTTCCAAAGGGAAACAACTTGGGATTATTTAGTGTAATTTCTCCCCCATGCCAAAAAAGCAGGACGACAAAAAAACAGCCGATGTAGAAGAAGTGGACCTCGATGCAATCGTGGTTCCTGATGAGCTTGATGACCACCTCGCTGATTTACCAGATGAGGTTCATTTTGAAGAGTTTATAGAAAAGGTTGTAAAAAAAGCGAAGGGTCTTGAAGAAGGTGAAGCACCAAAAATGCGCAAAGAATTAAAAGATTTTGAAGATTTTGATGAGGATGAATTTGTCACGATTCCTCTTGATGACGACTTCGACGAGGAAGACGAGGAGGAAGAAGATGAAGATGGAGTACCAACGACAAAAAAACGAGAGCGATGACTCCATCGGCTCCCCGTAGAGCGAACACAGGATAAGCGCCGTATCGGAAAGGGACTCCAAAAGTTCATCGATGTTTCAGTGCCTGCAGAACTTCTTGAAGGGCTCGATGAGCCAATGCAACTCCTCTTCAAAAAAGGGAAACAAGAAGGGAAAATTACTCACGATGAACTTGCAGCGACACTTCCAAACGCCGAGGAAAATCTCGACCTTGTAGATGAAATCTATACTCGACTCATGACTCTCGGAATCGAGATAGTCGATACGATGGAAAAGGAAAAGCTTTTGCGTGGCTCAAGTGAAGAAAAAGCATCGGAAATAGATCTATCAGAAATTTCTGACGACTCTATTCGAATGTACTTGAATGAAATCGGAAGATTCTCACTCATTGACGCAGAAGAAGAAGTTCGTCTCGGACGACTCATTAAGAAAGGAGATCAAGGAGCAAGAAGGAAACTTGCAGAAGCAAACCTTCGACTTGTTGTTTCCATCGCCAAAAAATACATGGGTCGCGGTCTTGGATTGCTCGATCTCATTCAGGAAGGAAATGTTGGACTATTCCGTGCAGTTGATAAATTTGACCCAGAAAAAGGATTTAAATTTTCCACCTACGCTACTTGGTGGATTCGACAGGGAGTAACTCGAGCGATTGCTGACCAGGCAAGAACCATCCGAGTACCAGTGCACATGGTAGAAACGATTAACCGATTCACCCACACATTCCGCCGTCTCACACAAGAGCTTGCGCGAGAACCACTCATGGAAGAACTGGCTCTAGAGCTCGACATGGATATCCGAAAGGTTCGCCAAATCATGCGAATATCCCAAGACATTCTCTCACTCGATTCTCCTGTTGGTGGAGAAGAAGATACAACTCTCGGAGATTTTGTGGAAGATGACAAATATCTGACTCCCGATAAGAATGCCAATCTCACTCTTCTAAAAGAGAATCTCTATGAGATGCTCGACTTCCTCACACCTCGAGAAAGAAAAATCATCATCATGCGTTTTGGTCTTGATGGAGGAGAAATCCATACCCTAGAAGAAGTAGGAAAAGAGTTTGGTGTTACACGAGAGCGTGTCCGACAAATTGAGGCGAAAACTCTCGAAAAACTCCGCACCCATCCGAGTGCTGATAAAATTAAGCACTTTAACTAGCATGTTTGATATCAACGTATGACCTCTCTTAGGGAGTTATCCTGGAGATCGCATACATCTTGAGTGGAATGGCCCAGTTCCTTCTCACACCTGGGAAGATTTGATTATTCTCGGCGATTTAAAATTCAGCCTAGAAGTAATTTGACTTGAATCTGGAGTAGATGCCATCATTCGTACTCTACGCTGTCTTGCAGAGTACGAATGACAGGCGTATGAGATAGAGATAGAAGAAGTGGAGCGAAGTTTCACTAAACTTCCCGATCCCGATCTCCCTGATGATGTAAACCCGATCAACATGAAGCATGCGACGATCGACCTAGGAAAAATACTTCGAGAAGAGATTCTGATGCAACTTCTCTAAAAAATATCAAGAGAAGTTCAAAGATTTGACTTCCAAAAAAATCCACTATACTGGGCTCGACTTTTAGTCAGTCGCAGACAGGAAGCAGAGAGCATATCTCATAAGACTCCCCGAGACAAGAACAGATTTTCCTTCACGGTAATACGTGACGTGTTCTGTATGTGTTCGTGCGATAGCACGGATTTTTTTGTTCTTGCTGACAAAAGCTTCAAACCTCTTAATTATTTCAAAATGGCAGTTAGTAAAGCTCGCAAATCTGAGATTCTCGCTTCTCTTGAAGCACACCTCAAAGATGCACAAAGCGTTGCATTCACCAGCAACCAAAAACTCACCGTACTTGAGACCTCCAAAATGAAGAAGGAGATTCGAGATGCAAATGGAGTCTACATTGTGGCAAAGAAGACCCTTCTTTGTATTGCAATGAAGAATGTTCTCGGAGCAGAAATGGATATTGATACACTTCCTGGAGCAGTAGCAATTCTCATCTGTAAGGGAGATAAAATTGCTCCTCTTTCTGTTATCAATAAGTACGCTCAAGAATTCAGAAAAGAAGAGAAGATTAAGATTGTTGGTGGATACATCGATGGTCGTATTCTTGGAGCAGCTGAAGCAACAAAACTTGCAAGTCTTCCTTCTCGAGAAGTACTTCTTGCAAAGCTTCTTGGTTCTATGATGTCTCCTCTCTCTTCTCTTGCACGATTCTTCGATGCAGCAAAGAAAGATATCGAAAGCAAGGGTGCAACAAAAGTGGGAGATCTCACTGCAGCAAAAGCTGCTGTTCAGGAAGCTCCCGCTGCAGCGCCAGCTGTCGAAGAAACTCCTGTTCCTGCTGCAACAGCAGAAGCTCCAACTCCTGAGGCTCCAGCCGCAGAATAGCCTGGTCTGAAGCTTCCTCTTGGAGGCTTCGACGAGATTATTTCAAGCACACGCTCAATAACTCGCACTCGTACTACTTCATTATCATACTATTATGTCTGATGTTACACTCAGCGCAAACGCGCAAAAGATTATGGATCTCGTAGAGGGACTCACTATCGTTGAACTTGCAGATCTTGTTTCTGCAATGGAAGAAAAATTCGGAGTTTCTGCTGCTGCACCAGTTGCCATGGTTGCTGCTGGAGGAACTGCTGCTGCAGATGATGAGAAGACAACAGTAAATGTTATGCTTACTTCTGCTGGAGGAGCTAAGATTGCTGTTATCAAGGTTATTCGAGAGCTTACTGGTCTTGGACTTGCTGAAGCAAAGGCACTCGCTGACAACGGAGGAGCAATCAAGGAAAATGTTGAAAAGGCTGACGCAGCAAAGATGAAGGCAGCTCTTGAAGAACAAGGAGCTACTGTTGAACTCAAGTAATTGATTTACTTCGGACTCTAAAACACCCCCTCTGAAGAGGGGGTGTTTTAAGTATTTTACTTTTTAAATGAAATAAGGTTTCATTTTGAGTCAGAAAATTTTCCCACCATAATCATAATCCAATCTATAGTTGCCCATATACCCAATCCACCGAGTGTTAAGAGCATGAGAATACCCGTGATAATTTTACCATTGTAAAACCTATGAACTCAAAGAAACCCAAGAAATGTGGCCAGAAGAAAGGTTACTACCCAGTCCGAATTTATTGATTTTGCAAGACTTGATGCATCTTTTGATACAGACGCCTCCTATGCTGGAGATTCCATAGATACCGAAGAAAAGAATTAAAGAAACGGGATACCAAGAGAAGTCTTATGGTA
>JAVKLK010000004.1:0-32178 GCA_031539165.1 Patescibacteria group bacterium
CCCCCCCCGCCCCCCCCCGCCCGAGAGCAAGTCTAGATTTTCCTTTGATTAGTAAGGAAGAGTAGTAGTACTATTATCTACAACTCCAGTTGTTGTTCCACCTTTTTGTGCAACAAGACCAGAGGTCTCTGTTCCGTTACTGAGCTTGAGAGTTGCTCCTCCTGCAGCCTGTGTTGTAACAGTTGTTGGAACGATAGTCACAGTAGTTCCGTCTCCAGAAATATTGTTGACCGTTGCTGCGGTAACACCTGCTCCGTAAGTAACAGTATCACCTCGCTTAAACTGATTAATCGCTGTAGCAGGGATAGTAAGTGTAAGTGGGGTATTGGGAGCTGCAGCTGCAGAACCAGTTGCAGTAACTCCGACAACGGCTGTAGAACCAGCAATTCGAGCATTGTAGTTTCCATTTACCGCAGAAGTAGGAGTTCCTCCTGCCTCAAGTGTTGCAGCAAATTGGAATACTCCACCCGCGAGAGTTGAAGTACCAACTTTGTAATCCTGTCCTTGTGGATCCTTAAATTTTCCAGCATCAACTCCGAGAGTTGTATAATTTGGAATACCTCCAACATACTCTGTAGCACTTGGTGTCTTACCAGCCAGTGGTGCAGAAGCGAGTGCAAGACCTCCTGAAGCAGTAGAATTAGCAAACGCTGTATACGCAACTCCAGATGTAGCCTGAGTTGTTACAGAAGTAGAAAGCGAACGCAAGTCTGAAGTACGCTTACTGTCTCGAGCATTAGCGGAATATCCCTGAAGAGAGAGGAATCCAATCGTACCGAGAATAGCGAGGATCGTAATTACTACGATAAGCTCGACGAGGGTGAAACCCTTATTTGAGGCAGTAGCCTTCATTTTGAGTGAAACCATAAAAAATGGTTAAAAAGTAAATGCTGCTTTGCGCAACAGATGTATTTAAGCATACAAAAATTTGGATGTCAACTTTTCGAAGCAAAATTTTGTAATGCACGAAGAATTATCGACGGAGTCTCCAACTTGTAAAGAAATAACCCCTTTACCATTAGTATTCCTATTTCATGCATAATGTCAGGATAGGAATATTTGCGTGCTTGGGAGAATTATACTAATATGATTTCGGATATTAATTAAAACTCTGGGGGCCTTGCTACACAAAGTATCGCATCAAGCCGAATTTCTCAAGCTCCCGCCGACGACTGATTTGGGGGATATTGTCGCGTACACAAACGCGATGTTTGACTATGCCATGGAAGAGCGAGCTTCAGACGTGCATATAGAACCCAATAGGGAATACGTCATTATGCGGTTCCGAACGAGTGGGGATTTTATCTTTGTTGATAAAATTAGTCACGAAGAGTACGCGAAGCTCATCTCCCGTATCAAAATCCTCGCAAATCTTCGAATCGATGAAAAGTATCGACCTCAAGACGGAAAGATTGCCTATACTTCCGAGAAATGGAAGGAAAGTATCGACGTTCGTGTGAGCATACTTCCTCTCGTAGAAGGAGAAAAAGTGGTTATGCGTATTCTTCGACAAGACACCTCTCTTCTTTCGTTGGATAAGCTCGACTTCCTCGATCAAAACCTAGAACGGATTAAATGAAGTCTCGCAAGTCGTTACGGAATTATTCTTGTAGCAGGACCTACCGGATCTGGTAAATCAACAACGCTTTTCTCGATGCTCAAGTCCTTTGATCCGCTTGAGTTCAATATTTCCACTCTAGAAGACCCCGTGGAATACAACATCCCCTTTATCAATCAAAGTCAGGTGAAACCACAAATCGGCTTTGATTTTGCGGCGGGACTGCGATCTCTGGTACGACAAGACCCGGATATTATCATGGTTGGAGAAATTCGAGACAAGGAAACCGCCATGCTTGCTATCGAAGCCGCTCTTACGGGACACTTGGTACTGTCAACGATACATACCAACAGTGCTGCCGGAACCATTCAACGTCTTATTAATATGGGGGTGGAGCCCTTCTTGATATCCTCAGCCCTCAAGATGGTCATCTCTCAGCGTCTCGTCAAGCGACTCTGTCCGCACTGTGCCAGCGCCTCCAAACTCGAGTCGGGACCAACAATGGATACCATTCACGATGCGCTCATGGGAGTTTTTGAAGAAGAAGTACACGAAATGGAGTATTTCAGTCCAAAAGGATGTGAAAAGTGTGACAATACTGGGTACAAGGGGCGAGTGGGTGTCCATGAAGTACTCACTATGAATGAGGCTCTGAATCCTCTCATTCTAGGAAAAGCCTCTGTTCAGGAATTAGAATCGAAAGCTCGTGAGCTTGGTATGCTTACCATCTTCCAGGATGCTCTTATCAAATCACTTGCAGGCAAAACCTCCCTGGAAGAATCACTCCAACTGCTGTAACTCATGTTTTTCAATTTTCTTTCTCGATACGCGCGAAACATCAAAACACCCCAAAATGTTACCAAGTTTCACGATGCCTATAAATGGATTGAAACCTATGTAAAAGCCGAAGAGTTCGATACAGCCATTCATGCTTCTCACGAGCTTCTCCTCAAGATTAAATCAGGAATCACCTATTATACTCACGCAGAGAAGAAGGTTCTCACCTTTGCTTCTTCAAACCTAGAAGAGGTTGCCAAAGCAGCAAAAGCAAAAGCAAAGATGATAGACAAAGAGCTCCACTCTCTCTATGAGTGGGAGGTAAAAGTTAAGAAACTCATCGAGCGCACAAAAGATCTCAAGAAAAAAAGCGAAGAAAAAAAGCGAAAAAAAGAGCAAGAAATAGCCATCAAGGAAGAATTGGCAGGAATCAATGAGGCACTCAAGAAACGGGAATATACCGAGGCTTTGTTCCTCGCGAAGAAACTCGCGACGAAACACTATGATTCAGCCAAAGCAACCGATACACTTGAGCGAGTTCAAAAAATTCACCAACGGTACAAGCTCAAAGAAGAGCGAGAAGCGGAAGACAAGCGCCTTCAAGAGAGGTTCTTTGCTGAAGCGGGAATTAAGGCTCCCGAATGAATGAACGAACTTCATCCTTCAAAAGGAGGAAAATTCCAACTCTCTCATATTCGACGATATATCGAGTACTTTCTTGAGCAACAAGCCCAAAGAAGAGAATATGTGAAGCACCAAAAGGCGCTACGAGGTATTGAACAACTGCTTCTCAAGACTGGCTCAATCTCCAAAATCAATGAGAGTGATACTGATACTGAGATTGAAACCATCATGGAAAGTGGTCTCACAAAAGATATCACCTCTTTCCGACTCGATGGGTTTCAGTTTTATGGGAAAATTATAGGAAAGGATAAAATAGTAGGGGATACCTTTGGTTCACAGAGAGAAGGAAGCAAAACTCTTTTCTATTTTTGAGATGCTACCGGCCATGGAATCCAGTCAGGATTCACCGTATCTCTTCTCACAAAAATTTTCCACGAGCAAGCGAAGAAGGTACGAGCATTTCAGGAACTTCTTACCGTCATCAATAATGAACTCAAGGAGAAACTTCGGGGGCGAATTTTTGTAACGGGAGTACTCTTCGAACATGAGATGACGAGCCCGGAAAAGCTGAAGTATATCGGTGCATGACACGACCCACTCTGTATCTACAAACATGCTTCTAAATCTGTAGAACGCGTTATTCCTGGAGGACTTGCCCTCGGTGTTCGAAAAATTGTAAATACGAACTCTATCAAAATAAAAGATCTCACCTTCGAGGACGGAGACATTCTCGTGGGGTACACCGATGGTATCATTGAAGCACGCAATCCGGAAAATGAACTCTATGGACTCGATCGACTCGCTCAGTCGATTGGGAGGCACGGTCGGTCTGGAGATAGCCTCCAGCACATATACCAGTGTATTATCGATGATGTTCGGGTTTTTATGGGGAGTGAAACATTTGGTGACGATGTCTCTTGTTTTCTCTTTAGACGAGACAGTAATCTCGATGTCATCTCTGACAAAGCCGAACTCGATGCGCTCCTGCAAGAACTCGATACAAATCAGAGAACCATCAAATTGGACCTCAAAGGAAAAACTCGCGCAGAAATTCAAGAAGAAATCCGAAAAGAAAAGAAAAAAACTGAGCTGAAAGCACGACTCGCAAATATGGAGCAGCTCTACAAAATGGGGGAGTACTGAAGGCTCAAACAAGAAGTGGCACTCTGTTACAAGCTCGGGTTTGTTGATGCGCGGATGAATTTCTATCTCCAGAAAGTTCTGAAGAATGAGAAGAAGGCAAAAGTTCTGAAACTCGAAGATCGCCTCAAGAAGAAATATGACATGCTCCAAGAGTTATACAACAAAGGAGAGTACGGTGTGGTAATCCGAGAAACTATCGACGTTCTCTATAAAAACGGTAATATCTAGCTATGTTTGGAATCGGAAAACAAGAAAAGTTCATTCGAGAAGACGGAACCTTCGACAACACGAAATTCCGAGAGCTTTTGGCGTTATCTCGAAAGGCGATAATCAAGAATGATGGAACTCATAAAGCGATAATCAAGAAACCTCCTGCTGCCATAGTTATTGGAGGAATATCCCCAAAAGAAATTTGGGAATTCATCAATAAACTCGCGAACTTCTTGAATTCTGGAATAGATCTCAAAACCGCTTTCTCCATCGTTCAAAAACAAGTACAGAATCCAAAGTTGCAAGGAGTGGTGGGAGATATACGATCCAATCTTGACCATGGACTCTCTATATCCGATACTCTTCGTCAGCATTCCAAATATTTCGATCCGCTCATTATTGCTCTCGTTGAAGTAGGAGAGAAGACTGGTACGCTTCCCCGAGTTATCACCGAGCTTGAAGCAACCCTCTTGGAAAATATAGAAATCAAAGGGAAGATCAAAGGAGCCATGATTTATCCAGTTGTTCTCGTCGGACTCTCCCTCACGATGACGGTATTCATGCTCACCTTCATCCTTCCGAGAATCACGGAGTCTTTCAAAAAAACAGGAGTCGATATTCCTGGACTCACGCAGTTTATGATAGATCTTTCGGATTTTCTGGTAAATCACTGGATTGTCTTGATTATTGCGCTGGTTGGAGGAATTATTGGGTTCATCTTATTTGGACGCACCTATGTTGGACGGCTCACTCTCGATAGAATCGCTCTCAAGATTCCTGTGTTCGGATACATTTCACGACAAATGAATGTCATTCTCTTCATCAACGCCCTCCATCTTCTTCTTGACTCCGGAGTGCTCATGCTTGAGGCATTGGAGACTTCAGCAAATGTAGTTCCGAATATTCACTTCAAAAAGGATATCATTCGTATCAAGAATGAAGTCGAAACGGGTATCAAACTTTCGGTTGCCATGGGGCTTGCCTCTGAAAATAAGCGAGATGTTGCTCAGTTCACCAACGCCTACTTCCCCGAAGATTTAGTACACATGGTCAATGTGGGAGAAGAGACGGGAACTATTGGAATCAGTATTCACAAAGTAGGACAAAACTACCAAAAAGAACTCCGACGATTCATTGGAAATATCATGACCGCTCTTGAGCCGCTCATCATCATATTTGTCGGATTCATTGTTGGTACAATAGTTCTCGCTATCATGCTTCCATTCTTCAGTCTTGGTAAGGTAGCTGGTAAACTCTAATTTCTCTTTTATGATGGAACATACTCTAATCCCAGATTTCCCTATGCGAGACGCGCTTCTCGGGGTTATCGGTGATAATAAAGGATCTGACTTTTACTATACAGTAGGAGCGTTTCCAGCGGTGAAGATTTCTGGAGAACTCATCATGATAAATGAGGAGATGGAGATTATTACTCCAGAGCAATCGGAAAACTTTGCAAAATCACTCATCACCAAGGAACAACACGAACAACTTCTGAGAACGAAGAACCTTGATTTCTCTTTTGAGTTTCATAACTACCGATTCCGATGAAACATCTCGTTTCAGATGGGGTATTACATGACCGTTCTTCGTCTTCTCGCACAAACCATTCCTGCTCTGCAAGATTTGAAGCTCCCCTTCATCTATGAGGAAATTACCCGAGTTGGACAAGGACTTGTTCTGGTGACAGGACCTACCGGATCTGGTAAATCAACGACACTTGCCGCAATGATTAACGAGATTAACACCAATCAGGCAAAGCATATTATTACCATCGAAGATCCGATTGAGTACATTCATGCTCACAAGAAGTCTATCATAGAACAAAAGGAGATTGGACGAGATGTTCCCGACTATGGAACCGCCCTCATCGGAGCCATGCGTCAAAATCCACAGGTGATTCTGTTTGGAGAAATGCGAAATACACAAGAAATAGAAATGGCTCTCAAGCTAGCAGAAACAGGACACCTCGTGTTCTCCACGCTCCATACTCGAAGTGCCTATCAAACCGTATCTCGAATTATTGATGCGTTCCCTGCGGATCAGCAAAACCAAATTCGCCTCCAATTAGCTGATACTCTCATAGGAGTCTTTTCTCAACGACTTCTCCGTAAGTCAGACGGTTCAGGAATGCGATTGGCAAAAGAAGTTCTCACCAAAAATACCGCAATCTCAAATCTTATCCGAGAGAACCAACTCCATCAGATCCCCTCAGTAATGCAGACCAGCAAACGAGAAGGAATGCAAGTAATCGAACAGGATATTATCGATTTCATTCACGAAGGAGATATCACTATTGATGAAGGATTGAAGTACGCAAATAATCCGAAGTATATCAAGGACTCCATCAGCTCCTAAGACAAGTCCTTCCCTCAAGAAAACAAGCCCCTCTCGGGGCTTGTTTTGAAAGATTCTCCTAATATGCCATAACGCATCCAGTCTGCGTGAGTGCTCCTGCGGCATCTCGTATATAGTACGATCCTGATCCGACACTCCTTCCAGAGTCATAGATAGCCTGACAACTCGTATACGTAGAAGAGGGGAGATATCCTGAGCTTCCGAGAGCTTCCGCGGACGTAGTGGCAGTTTTTTGCATAACCCCCTTCATATCGTACGGAAGATTCTTTGTAGATCCGTTAAGAATAAAAGCCGCCTGATTTGCTGGTTGATCTATATCAAAAGTAGCTCCGCTCGATGCAACAAGAATACTCGGCAGAAGAGCGATAACGCTTCGGTATTCCCCGTCTACAAGCGCGCTCGGAGTTCCTCCTCCATTTTCCAGCGTCATGCCTATCTGGTACTCCTGACCAGAACGAGTTGTACTATACAGATAGAGATAGTTGGAGTTCTTCGAATCAGTATATACCCGAGATGAGCTATTCTCCAGTGCAATATCTTGTCGAATATATCCTTGCGTTGCAACGACAAGAGAAGCCTGCGTGCTTCGTACAAGAGAGAGACTTGATCCAGTAACTTTTGGGAAGAATCCATTCTTTTGCTTGGTAGTTTTGAGATTTACCTTGAGCACCCCCAGGTCAGCCTTCCGAGCGGAATCACGAGCATCAACATTGTACCCAGAATAGGAGACGAACGAGGCCACAGAAAGTATAGCAATAATCCCAATAGCAACTACAAGCTCCACCAGAGTGAATCAATGGGTTCGACTTGAGTAGGGAGAAACAAGGATGGCAGGCATAGGAGTATTCAGAAATTACCCCTCTATGATAGAGGTTTTTTATCCGTTATCCAGTCAAAACAAGAGGAATGCAGATAATGTGAAAAACCTGAGTGAATTTCTTTGCAGTTTGTGAAAAATAGTATGTAATGTCCGTATGAAACAGTTTCTCTTCGCATTCCTGCTTTGTATTCCAGCTTCGCTGTATGCTCTTGATGTTGTCCAAAATACCGTTCCAGCAAGCACAGCAACCGGTCTTGGCTCTGTAGGGAATACCGTTCGAGTGTTCGCAAATCAACTCAGCTATATAAACGCAGGGAACGATAGCACGGTTATCGGTAATTTTCTTTCTGGATCATACTATGATGATGCCTACGGGTCATTCATCACAAACTGGTCATCCAATCCAAGTCTCAACGTTCGTATTGTTGGCACTACTACTCGATGTCAATCAGGATACGGATACCAACTTGGGGGATATGCCAAGAGTGATGTCGGTGGATTTATCGACTTCGATACCAGTGCTACAAATTTTGTCTACTATTGTGAAGCGACCGGGCAACTCTATGGTTTTGCCTACTCCAACACTCTCGGGTGGCAAAACTTTAGCGGAATCCAGCTCAGCACAGCATCGAGCAGCAATATAGTGACCAATCTTAATCGAACCAACGATCCATTCTTTGTAACGACCAGTTCAACCGCAAATCAAAGCCCCTCCAATCCTACAGACCCCTTTGCTATCCAAGGAGATATTCAATCTCTCGATAACGGGAAAGAGTCCACCTTCTATATCGTAAAGTAAACCTCTACGGAGCAGACTTTCGGATAAGTTCTCGAATGGTTCATTTGATGACCTGATTTCCTACAGAAAGAGACGTATCACTTTGGTCGAGAAAAAATGTTCGAAGATACAAGGCTCCCGAGTACGACCCCGTATTCGTAATGGTATCACCATACGAATTTATATATCCATAGGCGATATTGGATGCTCCGGTAAAGATTTTGAATTCTTTGGTAGCGGTATCTTTGTAGATGTAGAACACTTCCTTTTCTGGAACGCTGGAAGTATCGAGTCTTCGAATGAGACTTGCTGCATTAAGCTCCAAAAGGTGAATCTTATTATTTCGAGCGTAATCATCTTCTACCGTGTAATTATGAACAAGAAGATTCATGACCCCAAAAAGAACAAGACTCAGTATAAACACCCCGACAACGATTGAGATGAGCGTTTCCCCCGCATTTCCTTGGACAGCAGGAAAATAAATTCCTCGGGAGCGGACTGGGTATTTTTTCGTATCTAAAAATTGCAGTTGCATGACAATATACTAGAATGCTTTTGAAGAAAGTACAGTCCGAAGTAACAAAAATTGTCATGAAATCCATATTCTCACGATCCGGGTTCACGCTTACGGAAATCATTGTGTCCGTAGCAGTTTCTGGGATGGTGATTATCGGGATTACGCTCTTTATGGCAAAAATCCAGACGGATATCGCTACTACAACCCTTCGTTCTTCCGTCTATCTCGATCTTTCTCGTTTCCTCGAGAAAATCCACGAAGTGAGAAAGAGTTACTCCGATACTATCCTGATTGATACAGGAACTGGATCATACGATGCTATTATCCTTACAAATGCCAGCCGCACCGCTGGAGTTGCTATTGGAGTCATAGACAGCACTCCTGGGTCACCTTCTGAGAATAAGTTTGATGCAGTTTCAAATTTTGAAACATACGGAAGGAAGGTTCTCGGGGTAGTCCCTGTTTCTGGAGCGCAAATAACCGCACTCGGAGGATGATCCTCCGCTCTTTCCACTATTTCAGCTTCCCCTGATTCTCTGTTTCCAGGAATACAAGTAGAGCAGTTCCAAGCAGTGCTCTACAATAGTGGAGTAGTCACTGAAGCGTATATTCGAATACGAGAAGGGTACATTGCAGAACTCAAGGGGAAAAGTACAAAGCTTGTGCCAACTGGTAATCCGATAGACTATGTTCTCAATTTCTAGCACTCGAAACTCCAGAGGAAATGTCCTCATCTACACGCTGATGCTTGCTTTTTTTGGTACAATAGCGGCATCGCTTCTCTTTACCAAGTCTGAAACACTGGTACAAAATGCCACCGTTCAACGAGTTGAATCAAAGAGTTCGAAGAATTTAGACACAAAGGCTGATCTCGCCATAAAGTACAGTATGCTTCTGAATAGTAACGGCGGAGGATTCAATGATACTCTGAGTTGCCCTACAAACTACCGACTCCGAAATATTTCGACGGGTACGGATGTGTTTACGGTATCAACTACTCCGCAATACTGAGTCAGTGGATTATACTGTGCGGGAAATCATGTGCTTGTGGGAGATTTCACCCTCAGTTATGCAAGCGGATCAACCACATTTGAGAAAACAGAAATTGCTGGTAATAGCCTCGTTCTCTCTGTTTCATGAGGTAACACAGTGAGTACTACATTTATCGGAGCTGGATGATCTACCTATCAAGTGATATTCACAACTCCTACTACTTTTTCTGGTCTTGATCGAGACGGAGATTCAGACAATCAACGCGCCACTTCTACTGGAGGGATTCTCTATCCTGGGGGGAAAACGGATGATGATGCCCTTGCTCGACAAGTTATGTATGGATACATCAAAAAAAACATCGGTCCCGTGTCTGTGCTTTGGTCAAACAAAAAAACAAATGCCTATGTTGCACAAAATCCGCTCAATATCGATAGCGTGTACCGATCTATTGGAGATGAAACAAGCGGGGTGATATACTTGTCTGTAGACGGCCCGTATACCCTCAAAATCACCGAATTCGACCGAAACCGATACACTACAAACGGAGAGCTTTATGTTCTCACGGGATCATCGATTACGACAGCAAGCGGAGCAATGGGCTATATACAGGATAATCTCACTCTAAGCGGAAGCTACGGATCAACCGCTTCACTCGCCACCGCAAAGCGTTTTGATTTCAAAAATAAAGACTACGCCCTGTTTCTCTCGTACCCAGGAAATCCAGCAAACCCTTCCGCTGATTTCTTGCGATACCAGATAAAGGCTTCTTCCCTCACTGGAGCAAATCTCTATATTACTCCGATTCAGGACTCCCTGAGTGGAGAAATACGCTACTACTCGAACGATATTCTTATCGCAGACGACGGAAAGTTTGTAGCATCCGAAGGGGAAATTACCAAAAAAGACCCCACTGGAAGAACTCTATGAGCGACTGCCTCTGGAAGCAACTACTGTAATTTTGACTCCAGTTTCTTCGGGTGTCTCTTCTACTAAATTGGCCCTCAAGAAAGCGTCAAGCGGTTCACCATTGATTCTTCGACGTTTTAGGATAGTGTAGTGACTCCTTTCTTTTTTTTATGAAACTCTCTGGATTTAGCAAAACCCAAATCGCTCTTGGACTTTGGCTTGTGTTCTCTATCCCATTCGTTGCCTATATGGCCTACTCATTTGTGCGGATTAGCATAATGCAGGCTTCTTATCAAGCTGGGCAGGCGGATACGATTACTCGTTTGATTCAAACAGTTAAAAAAGAATGTAAGGCAGTCCCTATCTATGCTGATTCTGAGCAGGTCGAAATAGTAGATGTATCCTGCTTGAAACAGGCAAATACTACGGGAAGCGGTGTCTCCTCTGAGAAACCTCAAACCAAATAAAACCAACCATGTTTTCCCCGGAATCAAGACAACACACCCTTTTGGGAAATTGGATTTCTCAAGACATACCTTCATACTCCGGGGATATTCGAGCACTTTTTGAGCGCATGTTACAAATGCGCTGATTGGCTAGGGAAGTACTGGAAGAAGAGTCTTTCTTCCACCCAAAACTGGAAGATCTTCATGACCCATTTCTCTTCCCTCAGATGGATACTGCTGTTGAGAGAATTCTTCAGGCTAAGTCCCGAGGAGAAAGGGTTGTTATATTTGGAGACTACGACGTCGATGGAGTAAGCTCAACCGCTATGCTCATGCGGTTCTTTGCGTTGATAGGGATTTCTGTATCTGCAAGAATTCCTCATAGAGTCCACGATGGGTATGGGATGAAAACCTACTTCTTTGAAGAACTTGCCCAAAAAGGGGTATCTCTCGTGGTATCGGTTGATTGCTGAACCCGAGATATAGAGGTAATCCGGCAAGCGAAATCTCTCGGGGTTGATGTAATCGTGACTGACCACCATGCAATTCCAGAAGAAATCCCGGAAGAAGCAATTGCCATCATTTCCCCAAAACTCCCCGGAAGTTCGTATCCGTTTTCTGGACTCTCTGGATCAGGAACTGCATTCAAGCTCTTGTGCGCTGTGGCATCTCGCCTCTATTCTGGCATTGAGTACGAAAACCTCATTACCTCATTTATCGACTTTGCGGCACTGGGAACCGTTGCTGATATGATGCCCCTCCTAGGAGAAAATAGAACGATAGTCAAACTGGGACTGGCTCAAATTGCACAATCCCGATCACCCGGACTTCGAGCTCTCGCAGCAGGAAAATCCCTTCGATCCGCCGATACTATCGGGTTTCATATTGGTCCTCGAATTAATGCTGCCGGAAGAATGGAAAGCGCCACTACAGCACTTCGTGCCTTGATATGCTGAGATGAACAAGTAGAAACCCTTCTTTCGGAGATAGAGTCACTCAATATGTCGAGAAAAACGAGTACTGAGAAACATATGGAGCTCGCTCTTGCACAAATTGACCCCCGAGAATCAGTGCTCTGTTTCTTTTCGGAAGAAATTGATCATGGTATCATCGGACTTGTCGCATGAAGGCTTGCAGAACGATTTGGGAAGCCAGCAATTGTCTGCGCCAGTGATGGAACAAAGGTTTTTGGAAGTGCTCGCTCTCAACCAGACTATGATATCACCTCCGCACTCTCCCGGATAGCCCATCTTTTTATTGCCTATGGAGGGCATGCTCAGGCAGCAGGATTCACCCTCAATTCTCAGAATTTTGAGGAATTTCGAGTCGCTATTCAGTCGGATAGAGAAAATTTCCTTAAATCCGCAAAGCAGGAGGAAGGGGAGGGGATCGTGCTTCGAGAGCCAGGGTCTTCTGGAGGGAAAGAAATGATTCCTGATACGATGCTTACCCTGGGGGATCTTTCTCTTGATTTTGTGAGACAGATTGAGCAGTTTGGTCCTTATGGAATGGGCTTCAAGAAGCCACTATTTCTCCTTCGAATGGATCGGATTCCTGCCTGCGAGTTTCTTGGTTCGAGTGGGTTACATCTCAAATTTACCGCTCCAAAGTGAGTAAAACTCACTGCTTTTTGACTGGGGCCTCAGAGTGAAATCATCCAAAACATGCACTGACCAGTTTGATGCATCGGAGAAATTGACCGAGAAAGCTGGCAGGGGAGAGAATCAGTCGCTTTTTTCATTCGAGATATTATCCCTCTATAAAGGGGAAAAACTCCTTCTTAACAAAAAAAGAGAAAAAAATACATCATTTTCTCAATAAAAATTTTGACACAAGCGAGCCTTTTTATATCATACGCAGGCGTTGAAACAAACGTCACTTGCGGGTGTAGCTCAATGGCTAGAGTCCCTGCCTTCCAAGCAGACTGTTATGGGTTCGAGTCCCATCACCCGCTCCATTATTTTTACACGCAAGACGACCAACTCCTGTTGGGATTCTTTGTTTATACGGGTGTATAGCTCAGCTGGTTAGAGCGCCTCTCTGATAAGGAGGAGGTCCCTAGTTCAAATCTAGGTACACCCACCATGTATCTCATCTAAGTACCGGCGAAGACCAAAGCCCGTACTCCTAGGAAACATAGCGGAGACTGGCGCAATTGGCTAGCGCACATGCTTTGGGAGCATGGGGTTGTGGGTTCGAGTCCCACGTCTCCGACCATTTATACTCTTCTCACCCTTGGTATCTCTACTGAGATGAGAGTTCCCCCGCGACGCTATCGTCTAGTGGTTAGGACAACGGGTTTTCATCCCGTAAGCCGGAGTTCAATTCTCCGTAGCGTTACCAAAAAAAATAAACTTTGGAAATCACCTGAACTAATCGGGTGATTTTTTACTTTGGTACTTCTTTGTAGAAATCTTTTCATAAAACTCTACAATTGCTGAATATATATTTTACAACCTAGGAAAATGAAAATATACATTGTGCTTTACGTTTCATTATTTGTATCATCGTGCTCCCTTGGTCAGTGAGTCTCTCCAGAGCAAAAAACTCCTCCCACAGCACCCCACATCTCAGAAAGAAATACGCTCAGTAGCGATGCCTGAAGTGGTGCATCATCCACTGAAATAGTGTTGAAACAAAATACCCAAAGTGATGACTGTGACATGGATAGTCTCTCCGATGCTCTTGAGAGAGAATTTTGAGCTGACCCCTGCAAAGTTGATACCGATGAAGATTGACTTTCTGATATTCAGGAAATTCAAAACGGGTATCCATATCTTGACCCCTCAAAGAAAGACACTGATGAAAACGGAATAGATGATTTTCACGACGATTTTGACAAAGATGGGGTAACCAATGGGGAGGAGATAAAGATTTGAGTATCACCCGTTTCTACAGATAGTGACGGAGATGGATTGACTGATACACAAGAAGTATCTTTTTGATCAGATGCTGGAAAAGCCGATAGCGACGCTGATTGACTCTCAGATAAGATTGAGTACGAGTGGTGACTGAGTCCAAATAAAAAAGATGGCGATACGGAATGAGTATACCCCGTTGCTTACGAACTTAATTGATGAACTACCCCCCTACAGAGAGTAGATGCATGGATATACACCAAGTGAAAGGCAACTGATGTAGAAAGATGCAAGGGGGCTATTCGTTCATGAAAGAACCATGTGTTTTGGGATGAGAATCCAAGTATCGTCGCACAATGGGGTGGCAACATTTGTGACACAGCAATCTTTGTTGAAAAAATAGCCATCTCACAGACGGGGTCTATGACTTGATATCAGCCAACTTTTAAGTTTGATCCTCATACAACGGAGCAGAGGTTTAACAAGGGGGAGCTTACTCAAGAAGATGCTGCCCTAAGATATACTTTAACTGCATGAAGCTCAAAAGACAGAGAAACGCATGGTTGAACTGTCTACGAATATGATATTGGCGACTTTATATCCCTTCTTGCTTTTACGAAGTAGTTCCCCTTTTCGGAGTTTTTGAGACTACTTCTTTTTGAAGAGCATAGCTTTCTGTACCATCACTCTCCCATTTGTTGTTGTAGTTGCCTCTGATTTTACTATCGGTCCATCGTAATATATTTCCCACCCTTGATACATTTCAAGAATAGTTTGAATCGTCGGGAAAAAGAAATCCTGGTTATGCAGAGTATCAGCGGTAAAAAATGAGAGCGCATTAAATCATCCAAGTTTTGTATGACTTTGCATAGTATGTATGAGTCATTGCCCCTCTTTTGGGGAAAGAAAATGAAGGAGGCGAATACAAAGAAGGGCATCAAATTCAGAATCTAAATTACATTCTTGTGCTTTTGATTCTGGATAAATATGCAAAAGATTCTCCCAAGATTGAATGGGAGAAGGGGAGTTCTTATAAGTCTCCCGCCATACGCTCAGTAGCGTATCCAAGTACTCTCTGACAGAATCCTGAACCCATACTACTCTCCCAGATTCAAGGATTGGGAGTGCATTTCTTCCCATTCATGCACCGAACTCAAAACATACTGCTTCTTTGGGCAAGAGAGGGAGCAGTTGAGAAACAATTACCTCATCAGGGGGTGCTTTTTTAGAAAGCATCTCTGTAATGTGAGTATTCATAATGAAATCTGGATGAAGAGTTCAGTATAGTTATCTAAGCATCACTTTCAAGAATTGATTTTGACATGAAATATGATTTCATAGGTGCATGAAAAAAGAAAAATTTCTCGCACTTCAAAAGCATCTTGGGGGATCCTATACTGATGCGAAAATTATTGCCAACTTCATCAACAAGCTCACTCCTGAATGATTCGAGCAATATATAACAGACTTCTTTCGGCAGGAGTCTCTTGGATTTCATAGTATCCGCACTGGAGGATTCAACGATAGGGGAATCGACGTAAAAGCGGATCGTACCAACGAGGATGGATCTCGCACGTTTCTTATAATCCAATGCAAAAAGTGGGAAGCATACCATATAAAAGAAAACGATATAGCTCTTTTCTATGGTAAAGTTGCAGACACTGCAAGAGAAGCCACAAACCCAGAGAAGAGACATGATTGTCAGGTTATTTTCGTAGCAACCACTTGGTTTACTCTATGAGCGAAACAATTCTGTGAGGAAAAGAATATTCAGTATGTGGACTACCGAGGACTTTTAGAATTTAACTCAGAGTACCCCTTAGATGCATGGATTACTCAGATGCAGAAAAACTCGGATTCATCCCGGTATCTCGCTGAATACCCCTTGAACGAGACTCAGACATCTCATCTCATAGAATCAGGAAAACATAAAGCCAAGAGAGATGGAGCAGATGCTGCTCGTCGTTCCAAGTTTTCATGGAGTTCGCTTTTGTGAAAACATTCTCAAAATCTCATATATACAGAAGATATATAGCATATATTCAATATATATTTGCGTACATCGGTAATATCGAGAGAGAAAAATTCCACTCCTTAGAAGCACTCAACATAATCTTTGAAGAAATGGAATGTTCCTATCCCATATTTCCTTGTTATTTGAAGTTTTCCCTCTTAACACTTAACATAACTTACATTATGTTAAGTGTTAAATATGTAACATTTCCCCCACTACTAAATGGTTGCGTATAAGGAAAATCTCACTATTCTTCTTCTATGAAATATGTGCTCGCTCTTGAAGAGTTTCTTTCGTATCTTCGGATTAATCGAAATGCGAGTCCAAAAACGGCCACGCAATATGAATTCCACCTTTGGAAATTTCTTGAATTTGTAGAGCCTTCTGCCTGTCATGAGGCCACTTCCCTCTTATCGCATCCTCAAATATTTCTCTGAAGTAGTGAAGATCCCTCTCAAAGAAGCCTGAAAATGCAGGCAAAAATGCTTTTGCGAACCAATACTCGTCTGGAAGTCCAAAACCTCACAGAGGGCGATTTACAAGAGTTTCGCCTCTATCTCGTGGACAAAGGACTATCTGTGAAGTCAGCAAATGCTTATATGATCACGTTTCGCTCATTCTTTAAGTTTCTCAAGAAGAAATGACATGCGAGCCTCGATCCAACAACGATTGATCTTATCAAAGTCCCTGATCGCCAGGTAACATTTCTTTCCCAAGAAGAGATAGAGCGAGTATTTCTGACAGCCTCAGGAGATACCATTCAGAATATACGAGATCGAGCGATTCTTGAGTGCATCTACTCAACTGGACTTCGAATTTCTGAACTCACGGCACTGAATCGTTCTCATATCTCATGAGGGACGCGAGAATTTAGTATTCGAGGGAAATGAGGAAAAGTTCGGATTGTCTATCTCACTTCCGATGCTGCGAACAAGATACACGCCTACCTTCAGGCACGAGATGATAGCTTCAATCCACTATTTATTCGCCATAACTACAATGCTGAAGATATAAAAAGTTCTCAGCTTACCGATGATTCTGTTCGTCTTACTCGATTTTTTATCACAGAAATGATCCGGAAACGTGCGGTTCTTGCTGGAATTCCAAAAAATATATCTGCCCATACTCTTCGCCATAGCTTCGCCACCACGCTTCTCCAAAATGGGGCAGATATTCGATCCATCCAGGAGATGCTCGGACATGCTTCCATTACTACAACGCAGGTATACACCCATGTCACGAATCCTCAGCTTCGAGAGATCCACAAAAAATATCACGGAGACTAGAGAGTCCCTGTAACAAAGCAACCTGCCCCTTCATCCCGAATAATCGAGAGACATTTCTCATAGAGAGACATGTCTCCTCGTTCTTTTGCAAATTCACGAAGACGATTGATGGCAGTGATATATCTCTGTTGTACGAGTTTACCAAGGACTCATCTATCCAATACTGACCCATATCTATCCAAGAATCGATGAATCATGTATACATCGATTTCTTTATCCGAGTGTGTCAAAAGTGAATCCAGAATAGCTGCCTCCGGAGACAAGACTCGCATACGAACTGGATTTTGCCCAGGAGTCAGTATGAGGCCTGCTGTTTTTTTCAAGGTTGGAAAAAAATTCTTTTTCGCTGTTTTTGACCGAATCGTTCGAAACTCTATTTCATAGGAATCTCCTACTCGAACCCGCTTCTTCGGTACATCATCGAGTCCCGCAACATAGACATGAAGGACTTTGGGGGGCGAGAAGTCCTGAAGCAGTAATTCGAGTGATTTCGGTCAGGCTATGAGTGCATTTGCTCCTCAAACTTCTGCTTTGATAAAAACTTGCACGAGCTTCCAGTAGTGAACATCGATGAACTGCGGAAGTTTCTCCAGCAATGGATCATATCCTATCAAAAATACGCCATTTCGAATTCGACAAAGAATGCCTTGATGCACTAATCGAGAGAGGGTCTTGTATACCTCTGTCTTCCCTTCTGGACGGGCTAAAGTTGGATCTATGAGCTCCACTATATCATTCACCGTAACGATATCTCCCTTCTTTTGAGACAATTTATGAACAATTTTGTTAAAACTTAACATTTGAATAAAGCTCTATATATAGGAGAAAAACAACCTCAAATAAAATATCTTTTCTACTATAAAAATCAAATGTTTTTATTTATTTAGGCTGAGTGGCCCCTTGAAGCTTTGAATGTACTTGCATGTATCACTCCCCTTCAAGGTAGTTCATTTCTGAGAAAATACTCCCCTCCCCTTTTTTTGAACCTTCTTCAAGAACATTTGCTTTCAATCAGTCCACGAAGCGAAGTTGAGTGATTGTTTCTGATGCAATGAGCGTTGAAGCATTAATAAATGATCGGTAGTTTGAATACACGATGGCTCGGTTGTCCTGAAATCAAAATGTAAGAGCAAACGTGCAGGCTATAACAGCAAAGGTAAAAAGGAATGAGCCAAACTGGAAATTACTCGCAAGCACAAGCTCTGGCCATTTTTGGTGCAAGAAACGTCGAGTGAGACGGAGTATTCCGTATCCCCCAATTGCGAGTACTACTCCAAATGGAGCGAGCGCAAAGAGAAGCAATCCTGCTAGAGCAACCCATCAAAACTGTACACCAACCAGAAGTTTTCAGAAAAAATCCTTTCGCTCATACGCCTCAAGTGATAGAAAAAACTGGGAGAGTCTCACATATTCATTGTAGGTCTTTGTGCCATGAATGGTGAGAATGAATTTAATAAAATAGTAGTAATCGGCTCGTTTGTTGAACACCGCAGCGAGTCGACGCATGAAAAATGGCTTGAAGAATTTCAGAATAATAGACTCATCCAAAAGCTGAATGAGCCTGTGGACTTCCTGAAGGCTTTCAAAAACATATTCCTTCATATCGGCAGGCATCATCCTTCGCTTCACTTCATAAAAAGAAATTCTCCCGAGAAATGCAATTCCCAGAGTTGCATCAACCAAATCAAGCGCTCCTCTATACATAAGACCCTTCCGGAAGACATTCTGGAACTGTTCTCGTCGTATTGAATCAATCCCCATCATACCGTGCACTCGGGCAATGAATTGGAGTTTCTCATCCGCTGATCCTGAAGCGGATTGGAGCGCATCAGCCTCATCTATCAAGATACGATAGGTGCTTGAGTCAGAAAGGGCAAGATTATACTTTGGAGTTTTGAGAAGCTTTGTACGAAGAAACTTAAAACATTCTGCCACCTGATAATCCTCCAGCGAGTCGAGAAGGTACGATCGAATTGGGGCATTTTGAATAAAAGCATCTTTCCAAAATTCTCGTGAAGCCTGAGTGCCATCTGAGAGCATCAGAAAGTAGATATCTCGCATAATTCTTCTTGCCTGAGCTTTGGATCCATCGAGTCCACACCAGCTTGATTGACAGAGGAGAGGGATTTTGGGAAGAAGCACATCAAAAAATCTCTGCACTTCTTGTGTCTTCCCAAGAATCCCCTTTTCCCCCGACTCTTCCAGGAGTCTCTGGAGAAATTCCCTCTTTTGTGAAGCGGGAAGGTTCAAGCATTCCTGAAGATATTTTTGATTCTGGAAAACAAGCCGTATCGCTTCAAACTGAAGACGGATGTCTGGATGGCGCTCCAATACGAAAAAATAAAAGTCCGGATCTTTCCAATAACTTTCTTCAAAATAGCTATCGAGTTTTGATTTCTGGTCCTGAAATATACGAATACCTCGATTTTGGTGATACGCATGCATGACTTTGTAGAAGCCATGTTTTTCATACAAAGCAATTACTTCACCAAACTGACCGAATGATTCTTCATAGTACGTTTTTTCTATTCCAGACAGAAGATCATCCGCCAAATCCTCAAACTGCTCTCGCAATCGAGCTAACCCAAACAGGATAGATACGGGATTCTTCGAAAGAATAATTGACTCGAGCTGGTCAGCAAAAGAACGCTTTTCCTGCGTATTTTTTGTATCTGGAGTATCTGTCCGCAATTGAGTCATGAGTAAAGTTTCTCATATTTTCAAAAGGGAAGCAAAAAACTCATCCCCTCGGAGAGAAGATGAGTACCTGTGAGAAACTATTTATACCTCAAGAAGCTTGAGTTTTCCTTCAAGTTTTTCGAGCTGCTCAATCGCTTGTTGTCGTTTATCTTGTTCTATTCGGACAATCTTCTCAGGAGCATTCTTTACAAAGTCTTTATTCGTCAGTTTCATATCAATGAGACGAATGTACTCTTTCTTATCCTCTATTTCCGCCTTCATGCGATCTATCTCACCTTGCGTATCAACATGAGCGCTTGTATCAAGGTAGAGCTCAATATCACTCACCACAGCATACGAGTACCCCTTCCCTTCTGCAGATTTCACAAAATCCATCGTCGATATCTTTGCCAACCCCATAAATATGGTCTGATTTGCCTCAAGCAATTCTCTTCCCTTCTTACCAGTAGTCACAAGAAGCTCGAGCATATCACCAGGTTTCACTCCTTTCGTAGCACGAACATTTCGGATTTCTCGTATCACACTGTAGAGGAGTGTCATCTCTTTTTCGAGTACTTCATCTCGCTGGAATCCACATACTGGCCATTCACTATCCATAAGAGTGGCCCCTCCAGTAAGCTTACTATACAGCTCTTCTGTTACGAGAGGGATATAGGGATGAAGGAGTTTAAGAATCGTGAGAATTCCGTAAGCCATCACCAATCTTCCCTGTTTGGATGTTTCCTTGGTAAGCTTGTACTCTTCCACAGCAAAGTCAGCAAATTCGTCTCGTATGAACGTGATGAGCTCTTGCCCTTTTGCTGAGAAGTCAAACTTCTCCATACCCTCAGTCACCGCATCAGTCATGGCTCGAGTTCGAGAAAGAATCCATGTTTCATGGGGCATCAGGTCTGTTGCCTTAAGAAGGGTATCATGAAGTTCTTGATAGGATTCTGAAATTTCTCCAATATTGGTCGAAACAAATCGTGCAACATTCCACAATTTATTGAGGAACAGCATATTATTCTCAACCAGCTTCATGGAGAAGTTCAAGTTGTTTCCTGGAGTATTCCCGATAGCAAGAGAGAGGCGCAATGCATCCGTAGAATGCTCGTTGATAATATCGAGAGGGTCGATAACGTTTCCCCAAGATTTTGACATCTTTCGGCCTTTTTCGTCGAGCACAAGACCATGAAGATAGACCGTCTTGAATGGAGTCTGATTGGTATACTCATATCCAAATAAGAGCATTCGAATTACCCAGAAGAACAGGATATCATATCCCGTCTCCAGTACCTGGGCTGGGTAAAACTTCTTGAAGAGTTCTCCAGGGTCTGTCGGATGCCAATCAAGAATGGAGAATGGCCAAAGACCCGAGCTAAACCAAGTATCCAGTACATCCTCATCTCGGCGAACCATCTCTTTGCCATACTTTGCATATATATCAGAAGGATCTCGAGTTACCCCTAGAAGTTCCCCTGTTTCGACATGATAATACGCTGGAATCTGATGCCCCCACCAGAGCTGTCGAGAAATACACCAATCTCTCAGGTTCAGCATCCAGTCTTCAAACGATTTATTGAAGCGAGAAGGAACGATGGTGAATTCTTTTTTTTCATACCCCTTCATTACCTTTTTTGCCATCTCTGAAGCGCGAACAAACCATTGTGTTGATATAATCGTTTCAATCTTTGTTCCAGAACGAGAGCAGTATCCAACCGTATGCTTGTACGGCTCAACCCGGAGAAGGTTTCCCTTTGCCTTGAGGAGTTCGACAATATTTTGTCTTGCAGTCGTCGCAGCATCTTGACCTGCGAATATTCCTGCTGCCTCGGTCATTTTTCCATTCCGATCTATTACGGAAAAATCAAGTTTCAATCCGTGCCGCTTCCCCATCTCAAAGTCTGTTGGGTCATGTGCGGGGGTAATCTTTACTGCTCCAGTTCCAAATTCACGATCAACGGATTCATCCGCAATAATGGGTATTTCAATATTCGCAATTGGCAATACCGCCTTTCGGCCGATCATTTTCTTGTATCGTTTATCCTTGGGATGAACTGCAACTGCTTGGTCTGCGAGAAGCGTTTCTGGTCGAGTAGTAGCAATAGTGAATTCATTATCTGATCCAGAAACAAAATACGTGATGTAGTACATGAACGCATCCTCTTCCTTGTAATCAACTTCTATATCCGAAATCACGGACTCGAGCCCGGGAGAATAATTCACCATGTACTCTCCTCGATATATCAATCCTTTTGCGTAGAGGTCAGTAAAGATATATTCTACCAGTTCATTGGATTTGGCATCAAAGGTGAATCGCTCCTTTGTCCAATCACAACTTGTCCCCAGTTTACGAACTTGATTGTTGATATTTGCTGCGTACTGATCCTTCCACTTCCACACTTCATCGAGAAATTTCTCACGACCAAGCGAAGTACGTGATTTACCCTGTTCAGCAAGGAGTTTTTCTACTCGAGCCTGCGTAGCGATACCAGCATGATCTGTTCCAGGAACCCAAAGCGTACTATCTCATTTGAGTCGGTGATATCGAACCATGATATCCTCAAGCGTAAGAGTGAGAGCATGTCCGATATGGAGATTCCCTGTTACATTTGGAGGAGGAATGGGAATATAAAAAGTATTTCCTGTTCGCGACGGCGCAGGGGCAAAAAGTCACATCGCCTCCGTTCTCTCACAAACGACATTTTCAAAATCTTTTGGATTATACTGTTTTGGGAATTCCATGACAAAAAACATAAAGAAGGGAGCACGCTCCGTAACCCCTGCAATATAGGAATTTCCTTGCGAAAAGCAACCGAATCGGGATGCTTATGTATTTCTATCCGATAGGGAGTCTCTTGTTGGATTCGTCCATTCTGAAATATCTGCTGGGCGATACTGTTTGGGCATCCCAAACCAAACTTTGAGACGAGAAATGAGTTCTGATTCCTCAAATAAGAAATTCTGCAGAACAGAATAGACTCTGTCGGATGTTTGAAGCCGCAAGAGAGCCATGTCGAAAGCTATTTTTCCCAAACGAGCGGTATGGGGGTTTGGACGTGTTCCATCGAGTTCAGGAGAAATTGCCGGGTGGTCAACTTCAGATTCATCTTTCCATCCTCACTCATACAAAGGGAATCATTTTACATTCCAGAGAGATTCTGTCTTGAGAGTCTCGATTACTAGGCGTTTTGTATGGTATATATGATCATGGGCAATTTTCATGAGACGAGGGCGCTCTCTCTGAATACCCGCATCTCGTTCCTCTCCAGCAATTTCAAGGATTTCTCCCCTTTCTTAAGAAGACAGTTTATCGATTCGATAAGGATCGACACTCTCGAGTTTTTGAAATGTTTTTGGGAAGTATTCCATTCGTACAGAGGTATATCGAAGTACTTCTTCCACGGCACGTTCCGTAGAAATCTGAAACATCCAAGCACTTGCTACGATATCATTCAGGTGAGATTCAGAAAGTTCATAGAGTGATCCGGCATGTTCTTTGAGATGGGAAAGCAAAGTGTGTGTCCTGTGTTTTGCATGCCCCAATCGATCAACAAGCTTTCGAATCGTAGACTGATCAAGCGGAATGGAATGGTCTCGAGCAAAACGCCTATACTCCTGTGCATCATCAAGCAGAGGGTTATACAGGCGTCCAACTGTAGTGTGAAACTCTTGTTTTACTATTTCAGGATCACGAATGAGAACAGAAGAGAAAGACATAGAAGAGATGGCGATACAAATTCTCCTTCTTCTGAAGTACTGATGGGAGGGTTATAATTTTATACGCCGAAACTTAATAAAGTCAAAGGTAGAAAAATGCTCTGTCTCATATGCCTCGTATTGACTTGTGTAGTCGGGGAAAAATACGTCACATTCATGCGTACCCGATATATGGCTCACCCATATTTCATCGAGAAGATTTGATTCAAGAAACTGACTATATACTTGAGCTCCTCCTATAACAAAGACATTTTCATCAATCCAGAGATGCTCAAAACACTCAGTAATCGATGCAAATTCCTCGACGCCATCGTTCTCTATAATATGTCGGGTGAGGACCATGTTTCTTCGGTTTGGAAGGGGGCGCCCGATAGAGTGATAGGTCGTAGAACCCATGATGACAGGATGTCCTGTGGTGAGCAATCGAAAATGACGAAGATCTTCCGGATTATGCCAAGCGAGCGTGCCCCCCTTTCAGATTCCCCTTTCGTCATCGTGTGCAACGATTGCAATACATTTCATGCAGTAAAATCTCAAAAAATACTATACCGCAATCGGCGCCTTAATGGCAGGATGGCAGAGATAGTCCTGAAGTGTAAAGTCGTCGTAGGTAAAATCAAATATATTTTTGACTACTGGGTTCATCTGAAGATACGGAGGGGCGAATGGAGTTCTTGAAAGTTGCTCTTGCACTTGATCAAAGTGGTTTGAATAGATATGAGCATCCCCAACAACATGAATGAATTCTCCTGGCTCTAGACCCACTACCTGAGCTACCATCATGGTTAAGAGAGAATAGGAAGCTATATTGAACGGTATACCGAGAAAGAAATCTCCCGATCGTTGGTAGAGCTGACAAGAGAGCTTTCCATCTGCAACATAGAATTGAAAAAGAGAGTGGCAGGGAGGAAGAAGCATTTTCTTCGCCTCAGCTGGGTTATACGCTACGATGAGATGACGACGAGAGCTTGGATTTGAACGAAGTCCATCAATCAGGTCTTGTATCTGATCTATCCCCTGTCCATTAAAATTTCTCCACTGAGCTCCGTATCATGGACCTATCGATCCCCATTTCTGAGCAAACGCAGCATCATCACGAATCTGCTGAATAAATTCACTCTGAGAGACGGGGGTCTGCCCTTGTCCAGTAAGAGCATTCACATACTCCTTGTAGGGCCATTCGTCCCAAATATGTACATCATTCTGAACAAGATACCGAATATTGGTATCTCCCGAAAGAAACCAGAGTAATTCGTGAATAATTCCTCTCAAGAACATTTTCTTGGTGGTGAGAAGAGGAAAACCCTTTGCTATATCAAACCGCATATGAACCCCGAAAAGAGAGCGAGTTCCTGTTCCGGTACGGTCTCCCCTATCGGAACCTGTCTCTAAAATAGTCCGAAGGGCATCGAGATACACTGTATCATGAAAGCTCTGAGTCATAGGAATTAATGAAGTTGGAAAATGAGGCTCCGAAGTTTTTTATCTGTTTCTTCAGCTAAAATCCGAGGATCCCTATCGTCTCGAGTGAAATTCCCTGCTGTGGGAAGATTATGACGAATTCGGGTCTTTACATAGAGCATGAGCAAATGATTCAATCCGTATCCCTCAATATCTTTAGGAGTAAGCCGAAAGAGGGATTCTTGGTATCGCTCTATCGTTTGAGGGTCTTCTTCAATGGAACCAGAAAGTATGCGGAGTCGAAGAGAAAATTTCTCAATCCATGCAGCGTTCACAAGCCCAACAAGTTCATGGCTTCGAGCTTTGAGTACCTCACAAAATACCGCTGAAATATAACTATTTTCAAAAGCATAATTTGCAAGAGCTTGAAGCTCCAATGCGGTAATATCACTCGGTATTGCATCCAAATCAGGTAGACCGAGTGCTGTCTGCATTTTGGATTGAGCTCGGGCAAGTATTCCTTCTATTTCCTGTCTTACTGCAGAATCCCCCGTTTGGCCATATTGACGAATCAACGGACACATGCTCATGGCAGTGGTGATATCAATAACATTCTTCGCTACAAGCGAGATAAGGTTGGCCGTCAGGAATCTCGCCTCTCTATTGCGAAGAGGTTCTCCAATTCATTCTTTAATCTGTGATGCAACTCGCTCCACCTCGATTCCGGGAATCGATACAGAAGATTGAGCGATTGGAACAGGGGCAGAAGGGGTTGTCGACATAGTGTGAAAGATTAGAAATCCCAGCTTCACTTCATACTCGAGGACTGAGTATAATTAATAACGGTCGTTTCGAAAAAGTTTCCTTTGTCAGAATTTGGATCTTGAAGTCTATCTAAGTGTTTGTATGGGTTTGCCATCGCATCTGGATAAAGCGGAGCCATCCCAAGCATAGCCAAACGCTGGTTACACAACCACTTGGTATATCCATCAGTTGTGTCACCATTGATTCCCATGATTCTTGATCCGAGAATATGGTTCGACCAAGCAATTTCTTGTTCCACTGCAACTCATGCCATATCTCGAATGATTGATTCATCGTACATTTCAGGGAACTCTTTCTTGATTTCTCGAAGGATATTCGCGAAGAGTGTAACGTGAGTAAGTTCGTCTCGTCTGATATACGCGATCATTCGTCCAGTGGCTGGCATCTTCATCATGTCTACAAGCGTATCAAAGAAAGCGAATCCATTGTAGAAATAGAGTCCCTCCAACAAGAAGTTTGCTACAAGTGCTCGGAACAAATTCGCATCATTCGGAGTGTCTATGAAATTCTGATAAATACTTCCGATGTATTTATTTCGTTCAAGAAGAATGACATCATTTCTCCAAAAGTAGTAAATCTCCTCTCGCTCTTCCGGAGAAACAACAGATTCAAGAATCGTTGCGTACGACTGCGAGTGAATTGCTTCTTGGTAAGCATGAATCGAGAGAATAAGATTCACTTCTGGAGCAGTAATATAATCCGAAAGGTTCGGAAGATTCACCGTTTGAATCGAATCAAGAAAAATCAGAAACGAGAGAATTCCTTTGTAGGCCCTCTGTTCATCGGGAGAGAGCGTTGAGTGAAAGTCGCGTTGATCATCTTTGAGTCCAGAAACCTTTTCAGGAACCCAGAAATTTCCCACCATTACTTGATACATGGATTTTGCCCACGAGTACTTCACAGCATTGAGGTTGAAAAGTCCTGTGGTGGAACCCTTGATAATCGTTCTCTCTGCAACAGAGTCGTTTCCAGAAGGATTGAAGAGAAGATTGGAACTAATCTGAGATTCGCTAGGAGTCATAGGAAGAGGAATAAATGTGGTTAGTCTTTATGAAGATGAATTCTTCGCTTTATGAATTCGGATTTTTACCCACTACAACTTACACAGTCTTCTTTGGCCTCAAGAGAGAGCGATCGTACATAGTACACGGTCTTAATCCCCTGATTCCATGCCTTGAAGTAGTAGTCTGAGAGGTCTTTTGGAGTAACTCGAGCTGGATCAATCATCCATTCAAAGCTAATAGACTGATCTACCCACTTGTATACCGTGGAAATCATGTCAATTACATCGTTCATATCCATATTTACATACTCTTTGTAGAGCCAGAAATTCTTGGCATCAAGCTTCGGAGCAATACGAATCGTTGGAGAAGCAAGGTTTGTTTCAACAAAGTATTTCTTGTAAATCGGGAGGAGTGCTGCCGTCGTACCAACAACCCCGGCAGTGGAAGTGTTTGGTGCAGGTCCAGTCGTATATCCAAATCGGACACCATCCTGTTTCATGCGGGCAAACAACCCCTTCCAGTCAAGATGTGTATGTTGTTTCTGGGCTTCAAATTCATCGGCATTTCTTCCAAGAAGAAGTCCTTTATCGTACTCTGACCCCTTGTACAGTTCAAAGGTTCCTCGCTCTTTCGCCAAATCAATAGAGGCTTGGTAGGTATAGTAGGTGTAGAGCTCGAAGAGTTCATCCACATGCTTACGAGCCTCGGCACTATCATAGGCGTATCCATTTGTAGCAAGATATTCAGCAAGACCGAGATACCCAAGCGCTACTGAACGGTATCGCTGAGCGGTTCGAGCCGCTGCCTTAACTGGGAAGTGGTTGAGAATGATGATGTTATCAAGTATTCGCATTACTACCGGGAATACTTTCTTAATTTCTTCTTCCGTATTTACCTTAGCGATATTGATGGACGAGAGATTACAAGTAACAACGTCTCCTGGCTCATACTTAATTACAATCTTTCCGTCTTCAATGGTTTCCTCCACAAATTTACACGGAGATGTATTCTGACAAATCTCGGTACAAAGTTGAGTCGAATAAACATTTCCCGCATGTTTGTTTGGATTCAAACGATTTACGGTATCTCGGAAGAATACATACGGCATCCCCGTCTCTACCGTGGTTTTGAGGAATGTTTTGTAGAGATCCTTCGCTTTTACCACTTTGCGCATGACCAAGCGGTCATCCTGCTCAAGCTGAAGGTACATCGCCTCGAATTCTTCACAGAAGGTATCCTGAAGCTTCTTGTCATAGAGTTTCCCGATTTCGTACGGATCAAATAATGTCCAATCCCCATCTTCCTGAACTCGTCGCATGAATATGTCTGGAATCGTAACCGCAGGGAAAATATCAAATGCCTTAGAACGAACATCTCCCGTTTCTGTCTGGAGTTCAAGGAAGTCATAGATATCACGATGCCATATATCCAAGGTTACTGATACAGCACCAAGTCTCTGGCCGAGTTGATTTACTGCCACAGCGGTATCATTGATAACTTTTATCCAAGGATTTACTCCTCCTGCCGCACCACGAATTCCTCGAATTTCGGCTCCTTGAGCACGAATATTTCCTAGGTAAACTCCCAGTCCTCCTCCAAACTTAGAAATCTGAGCGATATCCTCTATCGCATGGTAGATAGCTCGAAGATCATCGTCTACGTTTATTTTGAAACAGCTTGAAAGCTGGTGCCAGTTTGTACGAGGATTGTTGAGTGCCGGAGTTGCAAGGGAGATTTTTTGCTGTGAACAGTACTCATACACCTTCAGCGCAAAATCAAGTCGAGTCTCTGCAGGTTCTGGAATTGCATAAAAAAGCGCAACAGACATGTAGAGTTCCTGTGGAAGCTCGTGTACTACCTTATTTGGATTCAAAAGATAGCGCTTGGAGAGAGAAAGAACCGTTGTGTATCCATAACTCATATCAGTCTCTCGAGAGAGATAAGCTCCAACCTTACGGATATCGTCCTCTGAATAGTACTCGAAGAATTTCTTATAGTAGTACCCCTTCTCCACATAGTCTTTGAAGAAAGCGAGGTAGCTCTCTGGAGTATACAGACCTTTCATGTCCATATTTCGATTTTTGCAGGCCTGCTTGTAGAGATTCATCAATGCGAATCTTCCAGCAACATGCTCCCATGCAATATTCTCTACACTCACCAAGTCGATACAAGTCTTCGTAAGAAGTTTCATGATATCGGAGGTTTTGATATCCTCTACGAGATTCTTCTTGAATGCTTCCATGAGAGCATCGAACGTACATTTCTCCTCGTATCCTTGAACAGCAATCTTAAAGATTGAAGCAATCTTTTCCGCATCAAAGTACTCTTTGGCTCCGTTCGATTTGGTTACTTTGAGTTTGTTTTTTTCAAACTGTTCTACGAGTTTTTCTTGCTTCTCTTCTCGTCGCTCCTGTTGAGCAGCACGATAAATAATATACTCCTTGGCAATCTCAAACTTATTAAACTTCATGAGATTTCGCTCCACGATATCCTGAATGTCTTCAACAGAAGGAATGCGGTTCACAAACACTTCTCCATAGACATGCTCAAGATCTTTTACAATGAAGTCAGTAATAACCGGGACAAAAGACTTATCTGTCTCCCCCACTGATTCAGCTGCGAGAAGAACTGCCTTTTCGATTCTTGTACGATCAAAATCAATAATCTCGCCATCACGACGTCTGACTTGTGTAAGTTGGGGCATACAATACGGGTGAAAAATTAACCGAAAATAGCTCTGGAACGGGAACTCTTTTGGTATGGAAGAGTTTTGGTTCTAAACACTATATTTTGTGGGTCATATATTTATCCCAACACTAGATATTGTCAAAACAAAATTAAAAAAATTGTTCAATAATTCGAAAAAATTGCATAGCAAAGCGCTTTCGTATACTACAAGAGAAATGCCAGATTTTCGAAGTATTCTTTTCTTCCTTGCTTATGGAAAATCGTATCGAATGAATTGGGGCCCTAGGAATCGAATGGCAGACCGCCTTTCTTGCTTGGGTAAATCCAAGACTTCAAAGTTTCCTTGAAGTCTATCAAGCAAAAAATATCAAAGTGGAGCTCATACCAGACCTCATGCAGGTGCAAATTCTGGATTTTCTCATCATCACACTCGGAGTGTGTCTTGGAATCTGGCTCCTTCTTCGGAAACTTATGTAGAAGAATCCTTCAGGAATGTGAAACCAAAACGCGGTAAATCAGGCATTAACGGCCCCTCAAACGCATATTCTTTGCCCCAGAGCACAAACTGAAGCCTCCATGCATGAAGCCATTGACGAGTAAGTCCCTGTTTCTCTCGGTAGTCTTGATTTACCCCCTCTCTCCCGTACACCGCATCTCCGATAATAGGATAGCCTATCGATGAAAGATGCACTCGTATTTGATGGGTTCTCCCTGTTAATAGGTCTACTTCTACGAGAGTAAGTCAATTCCAACGTTCTCGGACATAGACTCGAGTCTGAGCCAAACGAGGGGCAACCGGATTTTGAGCGGTCATACGCTTTCTATCATTGGGATCTCTTCAAATATAGGATTCTATGAAAAGTTCCTCCTCTGGAATTGTGCCAATTACAACAGCAAGATAGCGCTTTGATATCGTGCGCTTTTCGATTTTTCGTTGAATGGCACGCATCGTTTTGTCATCTTTCCCAATCAAGAGAAGTCCGCTTGTATCCTTATCAAGACGATGGATAATTCCAGGACGCTCGACTCAATTTATCACAGAAAGTGCTCCAAAATGATGGAGCAATCCATTTACCAAAGTTCCCGACTTCCCTCCTTCACCCGGAACAGGATGAACATTCATTCCTGCGGGTTTATTTACTACCGCAAATCAAGGACCATCGTATACGATGTGTAAGTGGAGATCTTCTGCTTCAAATTTCCCCTGTTCCACTCTCCAGCAAATTTGTATCGTATCCTTGAGGTAGACTTTTGCATTTTTCTTGACCACAATCCCATTCACTGAAACATCTCCAGCATCAAGAAGTTTCTGGAGATAGGATCGACTTGTATGAGCAAAAAGAGCCGACAGATACGTGTCGACTCTTCGAGTTTCTCTTGTACCGATATAAACAGAGAGTTCTGTTATCGATCTAATTGATGAGGGTACGTCCATAGTTGAACAATTCATCTTCATTAAAGAAACGTGCAACTTCAACTGCAGCCGTCTCATCTGAGTCAGATGAGTGAATCAAATTATTATCGATGGATTTTGCATAGTCTCCTCGAATGGTTCCAGGAACCCATTCTGCCTCAGCTGTAAGCCCACACATCTTGCGAACTACGGCAACTGCATCGTGTCCCTCAATAGCAAGAGCTACAATTGGTCCACAAGTCATGAATGAAACAATCGCTGGATAGAATGGCTTGGTAGTCATGTGTGAGTAGTGCTCATCACAGAGCTCTTTGCTCATGTTCATCATCTTAAGTCCAGCTATCTTGAGCCCCTTTTGCTCAAATCGAGCAATGAGAGTACCAATGAGAAATCGCTGGATAGTATCCGGCTTGAGAAGTACGAGTGTTCGTGACATGCGAAAAAAGACAAAAATTAATTTGGCGTATCCTACAAAGAGTTACAGAAAAGGCAAGTTTAGGTGATGAGTTCTTGAGATAGGAGACAACGGAAGTCTGGGAATTCGTCTTTGGCACTTATCTTAATTATTTTCCATACCGCATTTGCACAATAAGCTGATTTCCTGAGCTTCCTCATGAACCATTTCCTCGGGTAGTGCAAATCCAGTTTCCACTATCTGCTACAACTGTATTTGCTGCACAAATACCACTTCCATCCCCCATATGAAAAACAAGATTTCCACCAGCTCCGGGTGAAGGATAACTTGAAGCATAGTATCCCCATTCATTTCCAACTCAGGTATACGTAGTCCATGTAGTTCAACCATCTTGAGTCGTCCAGTATGTTGAATTATAGTTGTTACCATTTCAGCTATAATTCGTAAAAGTATTTGCGTTTCTCTGAAGCACCAGACGATAATTAGAATTATATCCTATAAGACAAAGGTACGTGTTTGGACTTAGATTCGCTTTAGCATCAGCCGGAGAAGAAGCAAGGGTTCAGAGTGTACAAATATTTTGATACCCAATAGGAGTCGGTCCACTCGACACACTCGCACTACTCCCCCCACTCGTATAGTTTGTTACCAGTTGGGTGATAACAGACCCAGTGATAGTAAGAGCTGCTCCAGTAGAGGAAGCTCCAGAAGCAGAGGTAGGAAGAAGAGCGGTGTATCCAGAAC
>JAVKLK010000005.1:0-16323 GCA_031539165.1 Patescibacteria group bacterium
GTATTTCGCTTACTTCTCTTGGGGAGAAGCAGGGGGAAATGTGAGATGGGCCAAGGATTTTTATTTTTTGTACTTGGTTGTATCTTTTTTATTCTCACGAAGAAGGACTTTCGCCTTCTTGTGTGTGGGTTAAGGAGCAATCACTTGAGGGAAAAACTTCACAAGAAATTTCGCAATCAGGGATTCTCAAAAATTGAGCTCGCGTATCGTATGATTATTGAGCCTATTGTCAAAAGAAAATGAAACGAAAAGAATTTTGTGTTTCCTCTTTGTTTTCATACGATTTATTCATGAAAACTCTCTTTATTCTCTGTGGATGACCGGGAAATGAGCACGAGGTCTCTCTTCGGTCAGGCAAGAACCTCTCAATTGCAGCACGCTCAAAGGATATTCCAACCGAACTCGTACAGATAAGTAAGAATATGGAATGGGTATTTGAGAGCAATCCTCTGATATCATTCAATTCACACGACGCACTGAATATACTCCAGAAGAATGGGGGTGGCGTATTCCCTGTGATTCACGGGGAATACGGAGAAGACGGGCAACTCCAATTTCTGCTAGAACAAGCGGGAATTCCTTTTGTCGGATCTTCTTCTCAAACGATGAAACTCACCCTAGATAAATCATCGTCGTCAGCCCTATTTCGAGAACATGGACTCTCTGTTCCTCAAGAAATTCTCGTGCGAAACCTTGAGGATATAGCATGATTTGATACTTTCCCTTGCATTGTGAAGCCTGTTGATGAGGGATCGAGCATATCCGTCTACAAAATCGCCTCAAAAAAAGAGCTTGAACCATGCATTCAAGAAGAACTTCGCCTACGTAATTCCGTTCTTGTACAAAAATTTATTCAAGGAAGAGAATTCACCTGCGGAGTTATTGAAGTAGATGGGGAGCTCTTAGCACTTGAGCCGACAGAAATAATTCTCACACAGGGAACGTTGTTTGATTATGCTGCAAAATACACTCCGGGAGGATGTCTTGAGATTACTCCTGCAGATATACCAGCAGAACTTCGGAAGGAAATTCAAGAAACTGCAAAAAAGACACACCGTATAAGTAAGTGTTCTGATCTATCAAGGACCGATATGATTTACCAATCTGACGGGACTCTAGTAATTCTAGAAATAAACACTCTCCCCGGAATGACTGAAACCAGCTTTATCCCCGCTCAACTAAAAGCGGCTTGATTTTCTCTCGAAGAATTCATAGAGAAAATTACTCGAAAAATCCTTCTCTAGAGAGTTTCTTCCTGAGTAACTGGCTCAACAATAACCCAGTCCTTCCCTGGAACATAAAAATCAAGTTCCTTTGGGTCAACCATGCTGAGGACTGTATCAAGGAGCTCTGATATTTTCACCTCAACTTGTGTGCCTTTTTGCATATCCTTAAGTTGGCAGACTCCTTTTTTCGCCTCCATAATTCCCACTATCGCAACAAATCTCGCATTCAGACGATTTGCCTTTTTCATCTGTATCTTGAGGGATGGAGTTCCGAGAGAAAGAAGAGAATTTAGTCCACGGTTTCGTGCTTCAATCGAGAGAGGAAGCATGATTTTTTTTGCCTCATCTCCCAGCTGGATGAAGTAGAGATGAATTCCATCTTTATTCCGGAGCTTCACCCCCGTATCCATGACTGCCTCTATAAGACGCTCTGCTCCAAAAGCAAATCCAACCGCTGGAATTTCTTCTTTATGTCCGAGGACTTTGGCAAGACCATCGTATCGGCCTCCTCCTCCAAAAGAATCCTGCGTTCGACCAGAACCATCCACCCATTCCCAAACCGTGTGTGAGTAGTAATCCAATCCACGAACGAGGGTGTGATCTTCTACATAAGAAACTCCGAGAATATCAAGATACTCTTTTACCTGACGGTAGAACTCTGCTGAGTCTTTTTTGAGGAAATCCGTCATTTTTGGGGCGACTTTGAGCAACTCTTTAACATCCTCATTCTTCGAATCAAGAAGTCGAAGTGGGTTTACTGCAAGACGTGCCAAATCTACCTCATCGAGGAGATGTTTCCGAGCCTCAAAAAAACTCTGGAGCTCAAGAATATATTTTTCTCGCTCTTTGGGAAGTCCGAGTGTATTGAGCTTGACCGTATACTTACCCTTAAGACCAAGACCGTCAAGGATAGAGCATCCTACGTAGATCATTTTCGCATCGAGAATAGGATCTATCTCTCCGATAATTTCGGCTCCAACTTGATGAAATTGTCGGTATCGACCCTTCTGTGGACGATCATATCGAAAGTGTGGTTCAATATAATACCAGTAGATAGGCTGAGGTTCTTCTTGAAGATTATTTTCAATATATGCGCGAAGAACTCCTGGTGTGGATTCTGGCTTCATGACGAGCTCTCTCCCCTTTTTGTCCGTGAGCTCATACATTTCTTTGGACACCACATCAGAACCCATACCAGCAGAACGAACTACGAGATCTTTCATTTCCAGAACAGGAGTAGAGATTCGGGTGAACCCACTCTTTCGAAATTCATGACGAACTACTTTCTTCACAAAATTAAAATACCGCTGATATTCTCCGAAGATATCTTGCATTCCTCGGACTTTTTGTGGAAATTCTGCCATGATTTGGATGATTTACGTATACAATACTGAGAGACAAAAAAGCGCACAGAAGCGCTTGATTGTCGTCGAGTATAGCAGGATTCGTGGGAAGCGCAAAGCAATTCGCGCAAATCGTGGTTACTTGGTAGCTCGGAGCTTCCAAACAAGGACATCTCCTTTTCGGGTTGTGAGAGTGAGCTGTCCGTCATTGAGTGCATATCGAGCGCCTGCAAGATTCAAAGCCTGCTCAGCCTCCATAGCATCAGATTCACACCACATCATAGTAGATGCAAGACCTCGTGTGGCAAATGTTCCATCTTTTTTGAGAGAATATGTCCCAAAGAATGAATTACAGAGCTTTCCGGTAACTCGTACCCCCGTGAAACGAATATGACCCCCGCTCGTAATAGCCTTACCATTGAGGCTCACGATATCCCACTGTGTTCCCGCAAGTGGCTTCTGGTGGACGACTCGCTTCAGCTTGTAAGAAACGCTTGATCCGTCGGCAGGAGGGTTGACTACAGGCGTAGAAGTAACAAGCAATCGAGAAGTAATCCCCGGAACAAAGGTGAATCCTTCTATATTTTGGTAGAGTGGATATGCGGTTCCCCCATCTTCACGAACCGAGAGACATTGCATTGGAGCTACACCGTTACAAGCAACCTGCTGAGGCGCAACCGTTATATAGAATGTTCGAGGAGTTTCCCATGGACGAACACAAGAGCGAGTTGCTGCATCCCATGTGTAACCAGCCGATGGCTTACATCCATGAACATCAGTATCTGCTCCAACCATGAGAGACTGGGCAGATACGCCAGAATACGCAGCAAAGGTACAGGCAATACTAAGAAGAACGCGAGACGCAGAAAGTGACAGTTTCATACAAGAAGAGTTAGAATACCCCCGTAGCGTATGAGAACTTTTTTCTTTTACAAGAGGGGAAATTGAAGAATAGGTGAAGACTTTCTGAAGGGATGGTGAAGCAAAACTTGCGTTACAAATTCGCGTTCTGATGATACACTGTTCCAGTAATCTTAAATGCTGTTCCTGTTGGATTCACAAACCATGCAGAAGCAGAGAAACCAAGATAGTAGTTTGATCATCCTGGATCGAGTTTTACCACTACATATCCATCAGAACTACAGTATGTGGAGATGGATACTCCATTGGCATAGTTGTTATTTTGATTGGAACCAACACAACTCCATCCAGAGTAGGTATATCCTACCGTATCGGAGTTTATGGAAGCACTTCTTCCATAGTTGTACCCCTCAATAGATATGCGATACATGATATCTGTCCGGATTCGGATATTCGTTTTAATATGGATTTGTGTATTTGATCCATCGGTCGTATTCCATGTCAAGAAGTCTCGTTGGATTCGTCCAGCCTGAGAAGCAATTTCAGCGCTCGATTCAAATTTGGACTGGGGCATAGTACTTCCAACGCCGACATTTCCATTCGACTTCAGCGTGAGACTATTTGTTGCTGTAGCAATATCCCCAGGAGTACCCCCCACAAAAAAACGAAATGCTTCTGGATTTGCGGAAGAGGTTTGCGAATCGTACGCAATCCATCCAGATTTATTTCCAGAAGTTCCCATAAATTCAATAGCAGGATGAGCCGCCTTGAGACTCAGGGCTTTTCCATATCAGGCATACAACGATGTATCTGAAGTTTCAATGGAGAGTTTACTTGCAGGGCTTGTGGTCCCAATTCCTATATTTGTTCCCGTATCAAAAATTTGAGAATTGGAGATATTGGCACCCCCTACTCCATACTTTGTGATAAAGTTTGCTGTTCCTGCGGCAATAGTGCGAGAATTGAGATCACGAATATTGGCAATAACCGCATTCCATGCGGTTGCAGTAAACTGCGTTCCCGTAGTAACACTTGAACCCATACTCGCATCATCGAATGCCGCATAGGTTCAGACCGCTGTTGCAACCAAAACAGCAGCACCATACAGCGTCTTAAGGAGATATGATTGTGATTTGCTCATAGGAGCATTGTAGCAGGCTCTATGGCTTAATCAAGAGAATACCCCGAGGATCTATCTTGTTTCTCCAAGAGTAATGGTGAGGAGCTCTATTTTTTTTGTTTCCTTCTTCCAGATTTTGACTGTGATGGAGTCTCCTGGGAGTTTCTCGGCAAGAGCCTCCCGAACCGTGAAATGAGGAGAGAGTGACTTCCCATCAACTTCCAAGATAATATCACCAAAGGCAATTCCTGCTTTATCGGCAGGTGAATCTTTTATAACCGCGCTCTGAGAAGCATTCGCATCAAGCCCCCCCACTCGTGCCCCCTGCATTTCTGGAAGATTCGCACTTCGGGCGATACTTGGGGTAATCGAAGCGAAGCGGATTCCAAGAAATGGTCGCTTTATCTGTCCGTATTTTGCCACAGAAGTAATCATTGCATCCACAACCCGAGAAGAAAGAGGAAGCGCAAAACCAATTCCATTGGCTCCTGCGGAGACCGCTGTATTAATACCGACAACTTTTCATTGAATATTTAACAGTGGTCCTCCAGAGTTTCCGGGATTAATCGCTGCATCTGTTTGAATGAGTCCAGAAAGCGCTTCCGATTCACCAGAAGGGTTTTCGGCTTGGATTTGGCGACCAAGACCAGATACCACACCAAATGTGACCGTATTCTGAAACTCAGCGAGAGCATTCCCAATTGCTACAACAAAGGAACCAATACGAAGTCCTGATTGACTCTCTATAAAAGAGAGTGGGATTGCCTCATTGTAGGGTTCTGTCTGAGTTTTGAATGCACGAATTACTGCCAAATCAGTAATGGGATCATACGCAAGAACTTTCCCGATAAGCTCTCGTCCGTCAGCGAGTAAAATAGTATATTCTGCATTCGGGTCACTTACAACGTGCTTATTGGTAAGAATATACCCTTCCTTTGAAACAAAAAAACCAGTTCCCCCACCGACCTGACGTTTCACCGTTCCAGCAGGCTCATAAAAAAATCCAAAAGGATCGGTCTTATAGGTTTGGACTTGCTTCGTTACAATAATAGATACAACCGAGGGGCTCACACGGTTTGCAATCTGAGAAATGGCGGATTCCAAATCAGAGAGTGCCCCTGTGAAAGAGGAGGAGGACACATGATTGTCAGAAAGAGTGTCCACTCCTGATATACTAGCGCTCGAGGTCGTATCCCGAGAAGACGAAACATTCCCCGCAATAAAGCGCACCATCAAAAAGGCGGAAGCTGCCGAAACAATCAGACAAAAAAGAACAGAGATGAAAAAAAGACGAGAGAATTTCATACAGTATTACAGAGAGAAATGTTTACGCTTCAAGTACGCGTATTTTTTCGCAGTATACACAGGCACCATTAAGAATCTCAATAAAAACTCCACAAACAACCCCCGGCCCCATATCGGTTTCTCGCTTTGGAGAGAAATGACCCGTTCCACTGACAAATGTAGGAATCCAACTCGAAAATTCCTGCCCGATTGATGAGTGAAGAGCTCCCGTCATACCAACGTCTGTCATGGCTCAGGTTCCTGACGGAAGAATTCGGTCATCGTTCGTTTGAACGTGAGTATGCGTTCCGTATTGAAAAGACACTCTTCATGAGAGCCATTCCGCCATACAATAGCTCTCTGCGGTGCTTTCACGATGGAAATCTACAATGATGCCATCATACTTTTGGAGTGGATGGTCTCGAAGTAGCTCATCCACTTTGAGAAACGGATTATAGACATCATCTTTGAGGAAATTCCCTGAGATGAGGTTGATGACGAGGAGGGTGAGATTTGATTTGGTAAATGCTCGAATTCATACTCCTGGAAGCTTGTATGCCTCAGATTCATAAAAATTTGCTGGTCGCAACTGAGGAGAGTCGGGCGCATTCATATACTCCGCAATGACATCCATTTGAGCAAAGCTGTGATTTCCCCCGGTAAATATATCCACCCCTAAAGCTCGGAGCTCTTCCAGATGTTCTGGGATGGGACCTTTTCCATTGGTGAGATTTTCACTGTTTGCCACAACAAAATCCGGCCCATACTTCTCTCGAAGATCCGGAAGATAGCGTGCCATGAGCTGTCTCCCCTTTTTTCCGTAGATATCTCCAAAAATAAGAACTTTCATGCCCGAAGTATAGCCCGAAAGTTCAGAATGCCAAGCTCTTTGCTCTCCTGTTACGAAAGCTCTCGAAGAACTCGATCGGCATGTCCAGTCGCCCGAACAGAACGCCATTCTCGGAGCACATTCCCCTGAGCATCGAGCACGAATGTAGAGCGCAGAAGTCCGAATATTATCTTCCCGTACAAGTTTTTCTCTCCCATGACAGAGAATGCATCACACAACTCACCCGTATCGGCAATCAAAGGAATAGCAAGTCCACAAGTATCCTGAAAATGCGCATGAGATGCTTCATCATCACGAGAGACTCCAAGTACCTGAATGCCAAGTTCTTGGAATTGAGGGAGAAGTCGAGTGAAATCCTGAGCCTCTAACGTACAACCAGGAGTATTATTTTTTGGATAAAAATAGAGGAGCGTCTTCGGAGAACGAGCAAGAAGGTCAGAAAACTGAATGGTCTCCGAACTTCCGCCAGGAGAAACCAGCTGAATAATCATGGAATTATTATTTAACAATAGCAGGGGCTGTTGGTGCATTACCAGAAGCCGTCTGTGTCACTGGTGCGGCAGGAGAGACAACATTCATACTCTTTTGCATCTTCTCCATCTGAGTTTGCATTTCCATGCGTCGAGCGGCATCCTGAACGCACACCTTCCGAGCATCCTCAGCATTGAGCATCTTACAGAGTTCTTGAGCATCACGACCTCCCGGCATTCATCCAATTACCTGCATGACACATCTATCTCGAGGTTCACCCAATCCAGGAAGTAGCTGTCCACTTCCACTCTTTTGTCCTGATGAAAGAACATCACAGAGTTTTGGATCCTTTTCTGCAATTGCCTTTGCTACAGTGACTTGTTCTGTACAGAGAGTCTTTGAGCCATCGGGGAGAGAGGCGCACAGAGAAGGATCTGCCTTCTTTTTTGCAATCTCAACCGTTACAGAAGAGGTACACGCATCTCGGAGCGATGCATCTTTGAAATTATTACAAACATCCGCAGTGTCTCCTTGTGCATAGCTACTGATAACTTCACTGGCACATGACTGTACCATTCGTGCCATACAACCCTTAAATACGGTCTCATCTTTGATTTTTTCTCCAACTTTTTCTATCGTTTCAGTGACAGAAGGGGCTTGTTGGTAAGGATCTACCATGCTCGGCACTTGAGCGGATGGCATGTTTCACCCCGTACCAGCTGTCGGCGGATTTACTGGAGATTGGGAAGAGGTGCAAGAAGCCAAGAGAAGCGACGCAGCAACCATGGCCGTACAAAGAATGGCAGTTGATTTCATAAGCAAAAGGTTACGAGAAGTATACGTGACTTGTTCGAATTGCAACTATGGAAGGAAGTCGCAGCGCATTTCGGATCCAGAAAGCTGCACCGAAGTATTGAGCGAGAGCCGTGTCCAGTAATCATTTCCCAAAACGGTCGAACCAGAAGGGCACGCCGTAATTCCTGGACTTGGGTATATTACCTTATGTACTCGGATGCAGGAGTTGCGAATATTTGAAGTGGTGGCTCGATAGAAGTCACTGGAATAGTTCTCCGGTGCAAAAATTGTCTGACCGCACCCATTATAGATACGATAGTAATATCCATCCGATCGATATATCGTAAGCCATGCCCCGTTCCCGACTTGATATGCGAACACGGAAGAAACTCCGAAGAAGCAGGCAAGAATGAATGAGAGAATATATTTCATGGCACTATTTTTTGGAAGATTCAAGATGTTTCACAACTTGCTTGAGCTCGGCAATTTGTGCTTTGAGCTCAGCAATTTCTTTGTCTTGCGCATCGTTTGTGTTGGCGATAGTCTTGGTTGCCTCAATGAGTGGAGCAACAAGGTTTCCATATTCAACGGTTTTAATCGTAGTTCCCGATCCATCTTTGCTCTCCCCTACAAGCTGTGGGTAGACCTGCTCCACTTCCTGAGCGATAACTCCAATATCTGACTTCTTCGAAGACTTCCAATCATAGGTGTATCCATTGAGTTTTCGGATTTTTCCTAGAGCATCGTCGAGTGGAACAATATTTTCTTTGAGACGGCGATCAGAGTTATAGAAGTAATTAAAGGCATATACTCCTCCTCCAAACGTCGCATCATTGTTTTCAAGGTTAATTGTGAGGGGCCAGTATCCATTAGAAGTGGTACACCAGTTATTTCCCCCTCCAACTCCATCATTTCCGCAACCTCGTAACAAATGAAATGTATTCGAATTCACGTGAATCATGGCACTTCGATTATCTGTATCTCGGAAATAAATAGTTGGATAGTTACTTCGGATAGTAAGGCCATTCGCATATCCATCTCCCCCGTCACCTATCTGGAGGCGTGTAGTTGGAGAGGAGTTTCCAATGCCGACATTTCCCGCAATAATAGCGCCTCCCGATGGTGGGGTTGCTCCACCATATCCAACTGTGAGTCCTCCATCACCTCCAAGAAGACCACTTCCCATCCAGAGAGATTTCCCGTTATACCCACGAATCCAGGTCGTATCCTGCATAAACCAACCTCCTCCGTAACTCTCACTGTACCAACCAGCATTTCCTGAGGTTCGAAGCCATCCTCCGTTTGCATAGATGTCTCCTGAGACGTGCAGCTTATATCCTGGTGATGTATTTCAGATTCATACATTTCATGATACTCGCTGAATAGATAGCCTTGTCCCTGCTCAGTAATCATCAAAATTTAATGCTCCATTATTAAGATACATTATCATTCTATTAACTCCATCAGATCTATCTACTGATGCAAATCCATTGATAGATCCTATTGAGCGGATTTCTCAGTTTACCTCTAGTTTCTGAGATGGTGCAGTTGTTCCAATACCAATATTTCAATTATCCCTCAAAGAAAGAGCAAAGCCTACTCAAGATCTCCAGAATCCAAGACCCGTGTTAATGTCCCCATTATTATCTCTTCAAAACCACCATGCGTCAGATCAGTTATCTCTAAAAATAATTGATCTCTCACTATTTGTTGGACCATCTATGGAAAGTGTGGCATCTGAATCCGATGTGGTATTCTTATAAAGATGGAGTCTAGCATTCGGGCTACTCGTTCCAATTCCTACATTCCCATTTGTATGAATACGCATTCTCTCATTTCCTGTTTGAGTAAACAAAATTGGCTCATCAGAATTATCGGTTGTTCCGATTTCTAGAGAAGATTGACCCGCACTATCGCCTGTCGAATTGAACCGGATAAATCCTTGATCTGTATTAGCATCCCACCAGAGACGGTTTCCTGATGCCACTCGGATATCACCATTCACATCAAGCTTCGCCGTAGGACCACTCGTTCCAATTCCTACATTAGTACCATTATCAAAGACTTGCGAGTTCACAAAACCATTCCCCGTTCCTGCATACTTTGGCATGTAATTAGCGGTTCCAGCCAAATCGAGATAATCAGAGAGGATTTTCCCCTGTTTCACCCCAGTCCCAAAAATATTATCCAAAATAGTTCCCACATTTCCTTTTTGATTTGAACTTAGGGGCACGTTCGGATCTGTTTGACGAATCTGAGAAACCGCATTGATAACATCAGACTGGGCTGCAAATGCCACGGATGATCCAATGATACCAAGAGCAAGTGCCGTGGCTATAATTTTATGGGAAAAAGAGTGCGTAGAAGGCATAGGTAGGTCTTATATCCCGAAGTATACCGCACTTTTTTTTGAGTATCAACAAAAAAGTATCGTCCCAAAAATTCTCCTATAATCAGAAAAACGAAGCTATTTTTAGAGGAATTGCGTGCAACGCTGTCTTAATACCGATGGAGTCCCGATAAAAAATCCACATCCGCGCCAACAAAGATCCCAAAATTACCCCTGCAAGCACATCACCAAAATAGTGAACCCCCGCAATCACCCGAGACAAGAGCATAATAACCCCCAAAGCGGCAAATAGAGAGGAAAGTCGCATATTGAGGAAGTATCCAATCGCCACCACACTTGCCCCAGCAAATATCGCATGTCCTGAAGGAAATGAATTATCTGGAAGATGATTGAGTAGAGGTGGAATAGGAGAAAGAGTCTCTGGTCTTGGTCGCATAGGCAAACCAAGCTGCAACATCCAGTAAACAATGAATCCAAACAGAACCGTATAAAAAATATCCAAAGCAATAATCTTGAAACCAACCTCTCGCTTTGCCACTCCATAGACCCAAAGTCCTACAAGAAGCATACAGACAAGAAGTACTTCAATATCAGAACAAAAGCGCACGAGTGGTGCCAAGAAATCATCTGGTCCGACCAGCCCGCGGAAAAATACAGAGAGCTGGATATCGATTTGATTGAGGAAATGAAGCATACCGTGTAGTTAGGGTTCAATAGGAACTTTTTTTGTATCTATAGAGCACATCTTCTTGCACTGTTCGTCTGGGACTGGATCATATCCTCCGGGCATCCATGGATTGCATCGAAGAATTCTCCGAAAAGCAAGCCAGCTTCCCCGAATTGCTCCATGTTTTTCGAGTGATTGAATCCCATAATCGCTACAACTTGGAATGTGCTTGCAATAGGGGGGTTTATTCATTGCTCGAGCCCACCAAGAATGATCCGGAGAAAGAAGAGATTGATAGGTTCGAATCATCCAAATCAGCAAGTGTTTCATGGGAGAAAAGAAAAATCCCCTCGAATGGAGGAGATTTGAAGTGGAGTATTACTTTACAAACTCAACAACCTTTGCGAATACCTGAGGATGACTTATCGCAAGATTCGAAAGAGCCTTTCGATCTATTTTCACGTGCTTCAAATAGAGTGCGTGAATGAAAGAAGAATAGGTCATTCCCATTTCTCGAACAGCGTTGTTGATACGGATAGTCCAAAGATTTCGGAATGTTCGCTTCTTTGCTCGTCGGTCAATGTACGCATTGGTACCAGCCTTAGCAATCGCATTTTTTACACGGGAAAATACATTTCCATTCATCATGCGGTATCCCTTTGCCTTTGCAATGAGATTCTTGTGTCGCTTGTGTGAGGCAACTCCTCGTTTAACTCGTGTCATGGGTGATAAAATTAGATATGGAACATTTCGAAGAAAACTCGAAACCCCTTAATTATAAACTGTTTGGAAGACATCGCATGAGCGCTCGCTTGTTTGCTGGCTCTGCAACCATTCCGTATTTTGAACGACCTTTTGCCTTCTTTGACTTGTTTGCCAAGAGGTGTCGCTTGCAAGATTTTGGAAGAATGAATTTTCCTGTTCCAGAAACCTTAACGCGCTTCTTTGCGCTTGAGTGTGTCTTTTGCTTCATACGACTATTTTTTAGGATAAATGAGAGTGCTAAAGTTGTTTCCTGCTTTTACGATATTTGCGTCGGTTGTCTTATAGTATTCCGCGAGACTTCCGATAAACTCTTTCATTTTCGCTTGAGCGAGTGCGACGAAGTTGTTTTCACGACCTCGAAGAGTGAGCATGATTTTGAGAGGATGTCACTCTTTTGCGAATTTTTCTGCCTGCTTTCTTCGAATGTCCAAATCGTGGTCTCCAATTTTGTAGGTAATCTTCAGGGTTTTTACATCCGCTTTTTTTGCGCTTGTTCGACCGTGAGATTGATTTTTCTGCTGCTTGAAGAGGAATTTTCCATAATCCATAATCTTGCAGAGAACCACTCCATTTTGCATACCGATTTCAACGAGGTCTTTTTCGGATTGTTCTGCTTTTTCAAGAGCTTGATCAATTGGCAGAACTCCGTACACCTCCCCCTCTTCACCAATTACTGCAACGTGAGATTCACGAATTTGCGCGTTGAGGCGCTTTTGCTTTACAGCCATTATTTCGCCTTCTTAGCAGGTGCTTTCTTCGATTCTGTTTTTGCTGCAGGAGCCTTCTTTGCTGCTGGCTTCTTTGCCGGTGCGGCTTCTGAAGCTTCTTCTTTTGCTGCTTTTGGAGCTTTTACTGCCTTTGGAGCTGCTGTTTTTGTTGCTTTTGGAGCTTTGGCAGGAGCCGCAGAACCAGTAGAACCCTTCGCCAAGAGCTTTGCCGCCGCAGACTTTCGTCGTGCTGCCGTGTTCTTGTGAAGAATATTTTTCTTCACGAGTGTATCGATGGAACTCTGAAGTGAAGAAAGAAGAGTAGCTATATCTTTTGCTCCGCTAGCAATTCCTTTTTGGAACGCCTTAAGAGACTCTCGGTAAAGAGCAAGAAAGTGCTTGTTTCGGGATCGCTTCGTCAAACTCTGACGATGCGCCTTGGTAGCTGATTTAGTAACTGGCATAAATAAAAGTAAATGGTTCTGAGTTTTTACAGGCGGAAACTGCAAAAAGCTCTTGAGTGAAAAGTACGCGCATTGTATAAAAAGCCTCTCAAGAGTCAAACTTTTAGATAGAAAATCCTCGGAGCATTCTCCCCGAGGATTCTTCAGACTTCCGTGAGTTTACGAAGAAAGGAATGAAACTATGCCTTTCGTCGTCGAGTAAATGCAAAGGCTGCAGCAAGAGCAAGACTCAAGAGCAAGATGAGTTGTGCTGGACCAGTCTGAACCTTTGTTGTAGGAGAGAATTTTGCCGATTCTGTCTTATCAGCACACACGGCTTTGATAGAGAAATCCTCATACTTTACTGGACCCGCTGTAATGTGGATGGTATAGGTATTTGTTGGAACTGACTCAATCATGACAAATTCTCCGCTTGCAGTCTTCTTATACACATTGTAGCTTGCGGCTTCTGGAATAGCATCCCAAGTCAACACGCTGGAATCTTGCTGTTTTGTCACCTTGAGCCCGCTCACATCGTTGATCATACATTTTCCTGCAGATCCGAGTGCGAGATCCACGGGTATTACTTCTGAGGTAACTCCAGAGAGAGTTTTTCCATCGGCACCAACTCCAGCAATTGTTACATCGTATTTTGCAATTTCCAATCCGCCAATATACCAAGTGTACGCTCCACTTGCGGTCTTGATTTTTGCCTTCTCGGAAGTAATGGCAGTCTTCGCTGCTCCACTTCCTGTTGAGTAGGTGAATTGGAATTTCTGAAGGTCTGTTGGTTCGTTTTCTACTTCAAAGGTGAAGGTTGCCTTCTTATCTGAAGTTTCCACCTTCACATTCTTAAATGCTACTGCGGGTACTTCTACGGTCAAAGTCGCTGCGGCGGTTTTGACGGTCTCTTTGCCGAGATCATTCTTCAGAGAGATATCTACCGGGAATTGCCCTGCTGTAGCAGGAGCGGTGAACTCTCCCGTATATGTACCAGGAGTGGTACCTTCTTTGAGAACGGTTACTGCTTCTGCCATTGTCGCAGAAACAGCTTTCAATCCTGCGGCAGCCTGTACCGTGAGGGTAATCTTGTCTCCTGCCTTAGCCGTATCAGCACTGAGCTTTGCGGAAGTAAATGCTGGTCCTTCTGAACCAATCGTTACATTTACTTTTGTAGATTCTCCGATGACCTTATTGGTTCCATCGAGGACTTTTACGGAGAGAATATTCTTCGCTTGATCAACCTTACTTGCCTGAAATACAAATCCTCCTTTGTCATCGGTTTGAGATTCAAGCGCCTTCGTCCCATTTACGAAGAGCTGAACTTTGGAATTCTTTTTTGTAGTTCCCACTACAGAGAAGCTCGAGCTTCCGAGTGTTGAGCCATCATCTGGACTCGTAATCGTGACAAGCTCACTTCCAGAAGAAGTGGCGGTGTCGGTACCTGCTGTAACCTTCACCTTCACGGAACCCTCTATTTTTGGCTTATCAAAATCAGAGACCACTACTTTGAATGTCCCCTCTTTGGTAAAGGCCAATCCCTTGGAGAATGTCTTGGAACCTTGATCCGAGTTGATAAAGGTGTACCCTTCAGCATACGGAACCGTTGCCTTGTTATCATTGTCTACAATGATGAAGATTGTTCCTGCATAGTTCTTGACTACAGAACCATCTTTGGAAACCGCTTTTACCGTAATATCAACGGACTCCCCCACTTTGGCAGTTGCTGGGGCTGTGACTTCGAGTCGGTCTGTCTCACCACTGTCAGCTGGCGCATCGGCAGCGTGGACGAGAAGGTTACTTGCAAGAATCGTAAGAGATGCAAGAAGCGCAATACATCGTTTCATAAAATGAAGAAAGAATAAATGGGTGTTTGGGGCTATCATACGATAAAAGTCTAGGGATGGGAGGAAATTACTCTAGACAAAAAATATTTATTCATTCTTATAAAACTATACCGTGGCAGAATCTGGCTCTCCTTGTGAAGAAATAGAAGAGAGGTCTATGGTTTTTACGTTTGAATCAAAGAATGATTCCGGAATACGATGCCCCGTGAGAAAAAACGGTCGCTCCCCCATGTGTTCTACGAAGTGAAGGAAGTGGTGCGCATCGAGCTCTGAGGCAATATCGTCGAGGAGAAGCAGTGTGCGAGTTCCCGCGGTGGTTTCGATATACTGGGTTGTTGCAAGTTTGAGCAAGAGGAGAAGGGTTTTGTTTTCTCATCGAGAAAGGAAATCTGCCGTATTCATGCACTCCGATTCATCCGTGCGCCTATCGCTCCCCAAAACATAGAATCCGAAATCATCGAGATGTGGCCCCAGACAGGTATGCCCTATCAGAATATCCTTCTCTCGGTGAGAGGCGAGATACGAGCCTATCATTGCCTCGATTTCCACAGTTGTCCCATCAAACGGGACTTTTGTCTCGTAGCGAAGCGTAAGTTGACACCCCTGTCGAACCTTGGGACCAATATCGGGAAGCTTCTCTCTCAAAAAATCAATGAGACGCTTCCGATAGCGGTAGTATTCACTCGCCTTCTTGAGGAAGAGTACATCCCAAGCATCCAATTCATCTGGACGAGATCGCCCCTCGGCGATGCTCTTGAGAAGAGCATTTCTTGAGCGAAGAGCGGCAAGATAGTCTCGACGAACTTTGAGAAATTCGAGATGAGAAAGTAGGAGCACTTCATCCAAGAAGTCTCGACGGAGACTTGGCCCCAGATACAAGAGATTCATTTCAATCGGAGTGAAGAGCACCGCCCTATAGCCATGTTTGGCGAGATATTTCGGACGAGTAGTGGACTCTCCTTGGATGAGGTACGCAATCCGCTTGGGGCCTCCGAGACTTACCGCAAGCTCTGGGGTGAGTCCTGATTCGAGGAGCATCTGAGCACGGACAAATCCCGATGTCTGACCGAGGGTCACCGTCTGATCTACCGTACGACCTGCCGGGAGTATCCCGTTCACCAGAAGATAAATGGATTCCAGAAGGTTTGACTTCCCTGCCCCATTTTGTCCAAGGACAATACACCCACTCTCAAGTTCAAGGGTGAGCGTGGAATGATTTTTGAAATGGTACAGGCAAAGGGAGGAGAGAAGCGCCTGCCGCATTAGTTCATGATATTAGGAAGGGCGATAGCTCCAGCAATTTTCTTCTGGGCAGATACTCCGAGCAGGGCTTCTCGAGAAAGAGGTGAAGCATCAACGACATCCTCTCGAAGAGGGAGCATGCGGATAGATGTCGCATCCACCTTCGCAAGCGCTTCGGCAGGGACATTTTTGAGGATGTCCATGTACTGCACGATGGAATCGAGGTTCTGGCGATAGTGTTCGATCTGCTCTTCAGAGAGAGAAAGACGGGAGAGTCGGGCGATGTGTTTGATTTGGTCTTGTGTGAGTGCCATTTTGTTTTATACTCAAATTACTGACTCCTAGCATAAAA
>JAVKLK010000006.1:0-1725 GCA_031539165.1 Patescibacteria group bacterium
ATACACCGCTCTTCTTCCTACCTCTGCTTCTGGAGCTTCCTCTACTGGAGCAGCTCTTACTATCACTGGGTCTGTTATCACCCAACTGGTAACAAACTATACGAGTGGGGGGAGTAGTGCGAGTGTGTCGAGTGTCACTCCAAGCAATCGCTACCCTGGCTGTGATACGGATAATATAACAGTAGGTTCGTATACAATTGCAGCCTGTAATGTTGGATCGAGTATTGCTGGAACTACGAGTGCTAGTAATGGCAAATATTTTCAGTGGTGACGAAATAAGGGATTTGCAGACTGAGACTCGACCTATTCAAGCTCAACTATTGCTTGATCTATAGGCTTAAATGAGTCTACTGATTCGTCTCTATTTATTGGTAATTCCTCATTTCCTTATACATGGGCAAATACGGATATTACAAATAATTGGTGACATACCACTAATACTTCTCTTGCTCGTCAATGACCTTGTGCTCCTGGCTATCATATTCCAAGTAATACTGAATGGGCATGACTTGTATCTTCTGCTGGATGGTGATCAAATGGAACTCTCCTGATGAATACTTTAAAGTTACCTCTTTCTGGATTTAGGTGGTATACAGGATCTTCAGGCTATGCCAATAAATGAAGCTATTGATATTATTGGTCATCAACTCCAAATAATAATGATGGCGATCCAATAGTATTTTCCACATCTACGATATCTCCGAGTAACAATGGAAACTATCAGAGATGAACAGGAATGCCTATCCGCTGTTTCAAGAACTAATCCATCCAGCAAAACCATACTCTCTAAACAGTGTATAGTTTTTCTTGTGCTGTCTCGCATTTCCCCTATACTCATGCGCCATGCGACATCCACTCATACTCATGGCTGCAGGGGTTTCCTCTCGAATGAAAAAAGCATTCGAAGGAGATAGTACCATCGATCCCGTTCTTCTTGAGGAAGCGAATACTCTTCCGAAATGCATGCTTTCCGTAGGTCCGAACCGGACGCGGTTCATCGATTATATTGTATGGAACGCGGTTCATGCGTGATTTCAAGAGATTATTCTCCTCCTTCACCCAGAGGACTCCGTTACTGAACCACATGTCAGACAAACGCTCACACGACTAAATCTTGAAGTATCGCTCCACATTGCACGACAATATATACCAGAAGGACGGACAAAACCATGGGGAACAGGAGATGCTATTCATCAAGCGCTAGAGCAGTATCCGCTTCAACCAGGAGATGTTTTTTCTATTTCAAATTCCGATAACCTCTGTAGTGAGACTGTTTTCAAGCAGGCTCTTCAGGTCAGAGAAAATACGATTTTCTCCTATGATACAGAATCACTTGGCATTCATCCCGACAATCGAAGTAAGTACGGGCTCGTTCTCTCTCAAAATGGAGTCATGACGGACATGGTAGAGAAACCTGATCTTGTTCGTATTGCTGAACTTGAGAAAACTTTCAGTTTGAGTGTGAATATGAATATATTTACCCTCAAATACGAAGAAACCCGTCCTCGTTTTGAGAAGCTCATTCCTCATCCGGTACGAGATGAAAAAGAGCTCACCGATGTTCTAAAAGCTCTTGCTCAAGAAGGAAATATTCAGTGTCAGATTATACGAGAATCTCTCCCTGATCTTACGAGCAAGGCAGACATTCCTCAGGTGCATCACTATCTCCAACTTCATTATCCTCAAATCACATGAAATCAATAGATATCCAAATTGCCTGACAGG
>JAVKLK010000007.1:0-4530 GCA_031539165.1 Patescibacteria group bacterium
CATAACCAATCACCTCAGCAGAAACGCGAAGCCTATGCAAGCAATATAGTATATGCTACGAATAATGAACTCGGCTTCGACTATTTGCGAGATAACATGGTTTCAAGCAAAGAAAAAAGAGTTATGGGGCCTCTATTCTATGCTATTGTTGATGAGGTGGATTCCATTCTCGTTGATGAAGCACGAACTCCACTTATCATCTCTGCACCAGATAGCGAGCCAACAAGCAAATATCTGAAATTTGCCCAAATGGCAAAAGCACTCAATGGCACAGCAGACTATAAAATAGATGAGAAACAGAAGACGGCAACTCTTACAGAAGACGGAATACGGGAAATAGAAAAGATGCTTGGAGTAGAAAATATCTACGCTTCAGAACACTACAACGATATTCACCATATTGAGAATGCCCTTAAGGCACGGGTCGTGTATCAGAAAGATATCGACTACCTTGTGCGAGGAGAGGAAGTACTCATTATTGACGAGCATACTGGGCGCGTGCTTTCATGACGACGGTATAGTGACGGTCTCCATCAGGCTATTGAAGCGAAAGAAGGGGTGACCATTCAGCAAGAAACTCGAACTCTTGCTTCCATCACATTTCAAAACTATTTCCGACTCTATAAGAAGCTCTCGGGAATGACCGGTACAGCAAAAACAGAGGAAGAAGAATTTTATAAGATCTACCATCTCGAAGTTATTGTCATTCCAACGAATCGACCGATGATTCGGCGAGACGCTCCTGATTTACTCTTCAAAAATGAGGAAGGGAAATTTGAGTACCTCACACAACTCATCCAGCTCCTGCATGAAAAAGGTCAACCAGTACTTGTAGGTACGGTGTCTGTGGCCAAATCAGAGCTCCTTGCCTCAAAACTCTCTGAAGCAGGAATCCCCCATCAAGTACTCAATGCAAAACAAGACGCAAATGAAGCAGATATCATCTCTCAAGCAGGAAAGCTCGGAGCGGTAACCATTGCCACAAATATGGCAGGACGTGGAACGGATATTAAAATCACTCCCGAAGTTGCCGCGCTTTCTGGAAGTGTTCAAATTGGGCTCCAAACATATCCTCTTGGAGGATTGTTTGTAGTCGGAACAGAGAAGCACGAGACTCGTCGAATTGATAACCAATTACGAGGACGTTCTGGACGACAGGGGGATCCTGGATTCTCTCAATTCCTTGTGGCACCAAGTGATGATATCATGCGAATATTTGGAGGAGACAAGCTCTTTAGCGTGTTTAATTCACCGATGTTTGCCTCAATCCCAGCAAACGAGCCACTCGCAGAGTCCAAAATGCTTACAAGTCGTATTACCACAGTTCAGAAGCAGGTAGAAGGGCGAAACTTCGATCTCCGAAAGCATGTTCTCGAATATGACGATGTCCTCAATCAGCACCGACTTGTTATGTATGGGCGAAGAAATAAGATTCTTGAGGGGGAAGATATATCAGAGGATGTGTACCAGATGTTCTCGAATGTAGCGAACTCTCTTGTGGGACAACGCGATGAAGAAGAATACTCCTACGATGCTCTCATAGAAGCGGTAAATACATTCGCTGGATCTCCAATCCTTACCATTGATGATCTCCCCGCATCACATGAATCAGAGGCACTTGCGTCAAGCGTCCGTGATGTACTGGTGAAACCTCTCCATGAATTGGAAAAGAAAGTTGGCCAGGAAGAGTGTATCAATTTTGAAAAACGTCTCATGCTCGCTTCAATCGATGAGCTTTGGATGAATCATATCGATCGAATGGCTCATCTTCGAGAAGAAGTGGCCTTTGAGGGGTATGCTCAGAAACAGCCTCTCGTTGTATACAAAGAACGAGCGTACGAGCGTTTTGTTGAACTCTTGCGCGAGATTGAATTCAAGGTTGTAAAAGCACTCGTTTGAGCAAAAGAAGTGCTTCAAATAGCAGAACGCGAAGTTGCAGAAAATGCCGTTCTTAGTCATGAAGCCTTCCCTGTCCTTACTGCTGAAGTACCAGAAATCGCATCCTCCATCAAACAAGGTGAAAGCACAGGAGAAGCAGGTATTCGGGTGATACACGTTCAAGACACTCCTTCTGAATCATATAAAAACGTCGGGAGAAATGATCCATGTCCTTGTGGAAGCGGAAAAAAATTTAAACACTGCCATGGAAAATAATACCTTGCGTGAGTGGACGCTTTTTCTTCGAGATATCTGCATCATTCTTGCGGTAGTACTTATCATTCGTTCGTACGTCGTTGCTCCATTTCGCATTAGTGGAAGCTCTATGGAAGAATCCTACCATAACGATGAGTTTATTCTTGTAGATAAGTTTTCTTATGCGGACTTTGGATTGAAACGAGTAGGAGACCCTGTCCGGTGAGATGTTGTCGTAGCCCAGCCTCATGCTCAGAACGGACGACAATACTATATTAAGCGCGTTATTGGAGTGCCTGGAGATACGATTCGCATCCAAGATGGCGTGGTTCAAGTCAAAATTGCCTGAGCTTCTGAATTCACTTCTCTCAATGAGACCTACCTGAGTGCGGCAAACTTTGGAAAAACTTTTCCAGGGAAAAGCAGTGGCGATACTCTATTTGAAGTTCCTTCAGGACACTATTTTCTGCTTGGAGACAATAGAAATGGCTCCGCAGATTCGCGAGACTGCTTCTTTAGCTGTGGAACGGCAGACTCCTCTCATTTTATCAAGCGAGAAGATATAGTTGGGAAGCTCTGGATGACTCTCGGAGCCCTCAAAATATTTAATACATTTTCGATTCTTCCAGAATTTAAGATACAGCTTGCCTCACCCATAGGTTTTGAGGTGGCTCCTCGTTTCTTGGAAAGTCCTCGACAATGGCAATACTCAGAACTCTCAAAATAACTCTATGAAGCCCACTGTTTTTGATACAGAAAGTCTCAAGATAATCTCCCCCATCATTCAAGATGAGGCATTTGAAAAAATGAAGCACTACAGACAACACATGTTCTTCACTCGATTTGAGCACCTTATTCATACCGCATGGCTCTGTGAGCGAATAGCAAAATGGGTATGAGCCGATCATGACACATGCGTGCTCGCATGACTGCTTCATGATTTTCATGAAACAGATATTCGAGGATACGAGCATGGAGTTATCGCTGCGGAGAATGCGAAAAAATACGGAGTATCCGAAGAGGTTCTTGCCATGATTCGAGCCCATATGTTCCCTCTTGGGCTTGGGAAAGTACCAACTCCATGGACCAAAAACTTTTGGGTACTTAAGGTGGCTGATTTTAGTGCTGCAACGGTCGAGTACTTGGTAGGACTCGTTTCCCTCTCCTGGAATCACGGACATATTCGCTTCAAAAAGACGCACGACTTGTTGTTTCATATCCGAACCGATGTTCTATATCGTCGATAAGCCTGTCGGCCCCTCCTGCAATCAAGTGCTTGCTCATCTCAAGCGCTTTTTTGGTATCAAAAAAGCAGGGCATTCAGGCACTCTTGATCCACTCGCAAGTGGCATGCTCATTGTTGGGACAGAAGGGAGTACCAAACTTCTTTCACTTTTATCTGATACAAAGACGTACGAATTTACCTTCGATATAACAAACACTTCCCCCTCTCTTGATACTGGAGAACCCCTAGAGGCATGGGAAGGAGATAGAGCGGATCTCCAGAAACATATAGATTCTTGACTGAGTCAATCAGGAATCCCTATTGAAACGATACTCAACTCTTTTCGGGGTACTATCGAACAAATCCCTCCTCGATACTCTGCGGTATGGGTAGAAGGTCAACGTGCCTATAGCAAAGCGAGAAAGGGATGAGAATTCGAGCTTCCTTCTCGGAAAGTAGAAATACATAGCCTTTCTCTCCATACAATAGCCTTTCCTTTTATCACCTGCAGTGCAACCGTATCAGCAGGAACGTATATTCGAAGTCTTGCACGAGATATAGGAACCGCTCTCGGCTGAACTGCAGTCATTACGCAACTGCGAAGGACTGGAATTGGAAAGCTCATGCTCGATATATCAAATCTTGAATACAAAGAGCTCCACCCGGGTGAACAAATTGGCATAAGAGAAATTTCCTATGCTTCTCTTTTTCCTGATTTCGAGACAGTGAATCTGACAAAGGAAGAAGAAAAAGATATCTGGAATGGAACAGCGATTTCCTGTAAGACAGAAGCAGGAGAATGAGCCCTCGGTATAGGATATATCGATGCATCCCCTTTGTGTCTCTTACAAAGAGAAGGGGAATTTTGGAAGCCGATTCGAGTAGGAATTTAAACGCTCTTTTCTCTTTGTATAAAGAAAAATTGACTGTTTATTTTATTTAGTTATAAAATATAACGCCATTTGGCAAAACACAGACAAAGGAGAGCGCGATGAGCGATCATCAAATGCCGGCATGTACGCCGGAAAATCCACTTACCTGCCCCCGTCGCAAGGCCGCTGGAAAGATTGGTTCTTGTGATGGAACGGTGCAAGGTTGCCAATGCAAGGGGGCAAAACCCCTGAGCGACGACCAAAAACCGAAGACATTCCGACTTTTCAATCGACCGGTAA
>JAVKLK010000008.1:0-27664 GCA_031539165.1 Patescibacteria group bacterium
AGCAACCCCAATTTCTTGCATCAAAGATAAAATCACCTACCATATACACGCTTTCAGTAAATAGTACTCACCCTCCCTTGTATGAAGTTTATGCATTCTTGGATACTCTTGACTCTCTTGGCACCCTTAGTTCTATGAGGAATAGAATTTGCCCATGCTAAAGAACCATCGGCAGATGAAGTCTGTATCGCGCTAACCAAGAAAGACACCAAAGATATTCAGGAGATTGCCAAGATTATGGAAACCTCATGACTTGTAGCCCAATGTGATGGATTCAAATCAGTGGGATTTAGCAAAAAAGGGGAGCCTATATCGCTTTCTGCTTTCCTATACTTTCTAGAAAAAGAAAAAGAAATGGATTTGAAAAGGCGGGATAAAGAAGATGCGAAAGCAGACTTCCTCACTATGTTAGAAGCAAGGAAAGAAGAAGCCTTGGAAAATCTGAAGATAACCACTTCAAGTAAGACCAAAGAGAAACTCCTTTCTCTCTCAAAATCAGAATGGGAGCAGCTTGTCTTGGCCATAGGAGGAAAAGGCTCTGGCTTTTGAGATGTTCCTTGCTCAAACTATCGAAACTTTAGTCTCGCATATATTACAAACTATCCTTTCGTAAGTTTTAAATACATCTGTAACCCAATTGATGATTCTGTTCTGTTTTACTGAGTCATACTAGATTCTTTTTCTCTAAAGACGAATCTTAAAGATTCCAAAAATGATTCATTCAAATACTCCAATCACTTAGCCTCAAAGGAAGAACTTCTTAAAAATATACAACCACTCCAAAAGCAGTTCCCCTGAATGCCGCAACTCACGTCTCTAAAGGTTTATGACTTGGGATGATCCAAGATGAGGAAAGTAGTTCCAGCGAAAAAAATTGAAACTCCAAAAAAACCAATCCGTGTTCCGAACACGCCAAAGCAAAAATTAACTCAAACTAACAAAAAACAAGTCTCTCAAAAAGAATTAGACACTCCCCATGAACTAGAAGCAATTCTCAAGGTTCAGAAAATTGCAAAAGAGTTCGATGCAAAAAATACCATTCATCGTATTGTTGGTACAAGTGCTTCTGAGGTACTGCGCTGAGAGGTCGAAAAACGAAATATTATCTGGGGAAAAGAGTGAGCTGATTTACTCTATGGGTGAAATAAAGACGATATAATTATCGTTCTAGGAGATATCACGAAATATAAGAAACTCGATTCAAAAGAAACTCAGGAGTACATTGGACTTCCCATGTTCTCTTTGAATGGAAAGAACTTTAATAAAGCTGGCACTCCTCGGGTTATCCATGGATGAGAAGGGAGAGATATCCTCTTTGTAATCGGGGATATAGACTTTACAAAGACAAAAATTGAGTCAATCGAAGATATTATAGTTCAGTAGAAGTTTTTTACTTAGATATCTCTTGCTTCAGAAAAGAATTGGTCTATCCGTCAAATAATCTCTTCTGATTCCCCTCCTGATACACAGGCACCACTTGCCATTTCATGTCATCCACCACCAAAAACCTCAGCGAGAGCCCGCATATTATATGCCTGATCTTTCGAGCGAAAAGACATTCGACATTCTTCTCCCGTATCTTTGATGAGAACGACGAATTTCGTATTAAGAGATCGAAGATAGTGATTTACCAACTCATTTCCGAGACAATCTGGTGTAATGGCATATTTTTCAAATAACTGAGGCGTTACGCGGGCAACTGCCCCATTCCCGTCAGCTACAAGAGAAAGGCTTGAGAGAACTTCCCCATAAAGTCCAATGTAATTTTGAGGGGTGCTTTGATAGAGGTTTCGTATCAATCCAGCATGATCGGCCCCCTTTTCCATCATAGAAGCGGCGAAACGAAGTCCATGCGGACTCGTATTGAGGTTGCGAAAACACTCTGTATCAAAATATAAACCAAGCAGAAGAGTCGTTGCAATATACGGAGTAATGCCATTCGCATCAATCATCTCGATAAACTGCCCTACCATCATGGTTGCAGAGGTATTTTCATAGCTACAGGTAGACCAACACACATCTCCGTAGCAAGAACAGTGATGATCAATGTTTACTTTTGTTGTGGATTCAAACAGCGCGGTATTTTGATGGTATACTGATCCAAGCATTTCAAATGAGCCGGTGTCACAAATTATAATAAGATCGTAGGCTCCTGGAGGGACTTTCGTATGAATCACCTGTCCATTGTCAATAAATGCATAGAGCGGCGAAAGTGGTTTTTCGTTTACGATAACCATTTGCTTCCCCTGAGACTGTCCAAACTCAGCGAGCGCAAGAACACATCCGAGAGCATCTCCATCAAAATTCGATGCACCAGTAAGGAGAATTCTTTCGCTCTCATTCCAGAGTTCTGTGATTTTCGAAATTACTGCTTGATGTTTCATGGCTTTGCGCTAGTCTACGGGCGAATTAAGGTTATTTAAGACCCTGCATAGTACCTAATCCGTAAAAAGTGTCAAAACAAAAGCGTCTCAGCAAGAATCACAGTCCCGCAAAACGAGGGATTCCAAAACGAAGCCCCAAACAATACGTTGTACAGGACGTCTATTTTCACGAGGCAAAGAAACAGGGGTACCGAGCACGAAGTGCATTCAAGCTCCTCGAGATTCAAGAGGCTTTTGATATTATTAAGCCAGGAATGCAGGTATGTGATATCGGCTGTTTTCCGGGCTCTTTCCTTCAAGTGATTGCGAGAATTCTCGGCCCTGAAGACCCGATTGTTGGAATTGATATTCAGAAAACAAAATCTCTCTGACGTTCTAACGTACATCTCCTGCAAGAAAGTATTCTCGAGTATGAAGCGGTTCGAATATTTTGTGAGAGTCTTTGACTCCGTGAATTTGATCTCATTACCTCAGATATAGCCCCAAACACAACTGGGCTTACAGGAGTAGATCAATACCGATCGATTGAGCTTAATATTGCTATTCTTACATTCGCCGATCATTTTCTCAAGACAGGGGGGAATCTCCTGCTCAAAGTATTTGTCGGAGAAGATATTCAAGACCTCATCACTCCAGTAAAAGAACGGTACACTACTCTTCGCCGCATCAAACCAAAAGCCTGTCGAGATAGAAGTTTCGAAGAATACTTCCTCTGTGTCGGGAAAAAAACTCGCCCATAAAAAAAGGCCGAAGATTCGGTCTTTTTTTATTCTATTACAGAAAATTATTTCACTGCATCGAGAGCAGACTGGAATCCATTGATATCAGCCGCACCTCGAACAAGCTCATATCGCTTTGTTTCATTATTGAGAACCATAGTTGTCGGTGTTCCGTTTACCTTAAAAGAAAGTGCTTCTTGTGTATATGCACGGTACAGCCCTTCTGTCTCTTTAGCAGAGTAGCATGAATCAAATTTCTTCTGATCTATCCCCACTTCTTTTGCAAGAGCAGAGAGCTTATCAAGAGAGAACATAGAATTTCGTTGCTCATCAGAACGATCCATAATTGCACCATAGTATTTTGCATATTTATCCGCTCCTCCAAGTTTTGCTACACAAAGAGATGCCATTCCCTTTTGATCTGAACCAGGATGTCCTGCAAGATTCAATGGTTTGTATAAAACATTTATAGTATCACCATATTTCTCTTTAAGATTCTGAATTACCTTGTTCTTACGCTGAATAATGCAGTATGGACATTCTAAGTCCGAGTACTCTACAAGAGTATACTTTGCATCTTTCTTTCCCTCAACATACGAATCTTTGAATATTCGAGCATATTCATCATCAGAGAGAGTAAGCCCTGTCGATGGAGTATTTGTTCCTCCTGCCTGAGCTGTTGGTGCGGAAGCTCACTCAAGAGACTTAATCTGTTCTTCGAGTTTCGATTTCTGCCCTTGTGCTTGAAGCTTCTGGAGCTTCATATACAGATCGTATATATCTTTCCCTCCTGCCTGATCATACTGAATCTGACGAAGAGCATCAGCAACAGAAGCTTGCGATCCTGACATCTTTGCGAAATACCAGTTTGCACCAATATTGAGAAGTATGGCAACAATTACTCCAACGACGAGAAGTTTCTTGCAGCAGCAAGAACCCCCTCCACAAGAGGTTCCACAGCCAGATGCAGAACTCATTTCGGTTTCATGTTTTGTTTTTTGCATACAAATGAGGTAAAAGAAATACGCAACACGGTACAGTATATGAATTTTTTGGGAATGCAAATTCGACTACCGCACTTCTCTCTCTTCAGAAGAGAGAAAGTGATGCCAGGCTCGAATTCCTATCATGGCCGCGTTATCCATACTGTACAGCTTCTTCACAGGAGCAAAGAACGCATATCCCTCTTGCTCGGCCCGGAGAGAAATAGTATTCCGAAGGAGATCATTGGCGCTGACTCAACCAGCAAGCATAAGAGTACGTATCCCCGTCTGCTGAGCAGCACGAAATAACTTGGTTACCAGTACTTCAACGATAGCATGCTGAAACTCAAACGCAATCTCAGACATATCTCAGTGCGTTAACTCTCCGATTGCACGACGCTCGTCAATCACTCGTTTCACAGCACTTTTGAGTCAAGAGAACGAAAAATCTAAACTCTGTTGTTCAAGAAGAGGAACGGGAAACAAGCGTTTTCTCTCTCCGGTATATTCACTGGCAAGTCGGTCGATAATAGGACCTCCCGGAAAGCCAAGACCAAGAGCCTTTGCTACTTTATCAAAGGCCTCCCCAGCAGCATCATCTCGAGTCTGTCAGATGCAAGTAAGTGCATAAAGTTCATCCCATATATAGAGTTCATTATGCCCTCCTGAGATGGTGAGCACAACTGCTGGCCATGAAACATTCGATACCTTTCGTTCAAGAAGATTCGCGAAAATATGCCCCTCAATATGATTGATCCAGTACACAGGCTTATGAAGCATAGCTCCCAAGGTTTTTGCTACGGTTCGTCCAACCAAAAGTGAAGGCAGAAGCCCCGGTTCTTGAGTGCAGCTAAAAAAAGCAATATCCTTGAGGGAAACTTCTCCTTTTTGTAAAACCTCTTCCAATACAGGAAATACCACATTTGCGTGAAGTCTCGCTGCCACCTCTGGGACCACCCCCTGAGTCTCTCTATGTTCTTCCAATTGAGAGCGGGTCACGAGGGCAACTACTTCATCCCGATACATGAGAGCGATAGATGTATCATCGCAAGAGGTTTCAAAGGCGAGATGGTACATTTATTTCTCTATCAAGAATTCTATATTATCCACGTTGGATGAAACGCGAGTAAGCCAGAAGGGAGAAAGTCGTATCTTTGCCTTTGCGATACTCTGATCATTGAGAAGTACTGAAACAGCCTGATCCGTTGGCTGTCCTGCAATGAGATTTTTTAATCGACGAGTTTGAGCATTTGCATCATCCTCAAAGTTATATGAAATAGTAGCAGAGAGCTCTGTTGTTCCTTTAAGAGTGAACTTTGGGGCATCAACCCGATTGAGCGTGCTTGTTATTTTGAGAGAATCCGACAAAACATCATGAAGTCGCTCCGTTCCGTAGAGAAGGCGCTCTCCTAAGAGATTTTTCAAGAGAGCGAGTACGGTATTTCTATCGTAAACAAATGAGGTAACAGTAACACTCCCCTTCATCCGTACTTCTGTACGGCGATCCCCTACTTTGGCAGCATCAAGAATCTCTATTTTTGGGTCAGAATACCGAATGTTATCCGATACTTCTAGTATCGTAAAGTTCTTGTTTGAGGCCTCGTTCTCAGTCTCAAGCGAATGCTTCATATCAGCAAGGGCTTGAGTTTTAAGACGATCCGTAAGGAGCGCTGTAAATTTATCAAGTTCCTCATGGGTTACGATGCGAACTGTCGGATTCTGCCCCCCAGCAAAAGCTTGCGTTGATTTCGCATAGAGCTTATCTCGATTGAATTTGAGACCAGGAATATCAAGAAGGGTGCCTTCTGGTATATTTCCTTTCACACCGATGAGCTCTCCTTTCGTATCATACCCATCCGCTATCAGCAAAGCAGGAGCTTTCCCAATAACTAACTCGCCCGAAAGCGTGCGCATAGGAGGAACTTTCACCCATGACTGAGTACGAAATACGAGTCCTTCTTCTGTCACAAACCGAGTATTCGGACGGAACACTTGCTCGTTCGTCATTTCATTGTAAATCTCTACCTCCCCTTTTGCTGCACGTACACTTCCTAGGTCATAACTGGCAATATTGTACGTTTCTTCGATGGTAGTTGTTTTCTCTACCCGACGTACCGGTACAATCGGACGGGCATCAAGCACAGATTGATTTTCCACCTCGGAATAAATGAGGTTCTGAGAAACCGTCTTAATGGCAAAATCCGGAGTAATCGTGACCGTCGTCTTTGAAACGGCGAAGTAAAAGATGAAGAACAGGAGGGATATAGAAAGAATTAGTCCAGTTACGAGCAAAAGAAGATTTGTTTCTACCAGCCATCCTTGTCGATATTTCAAGGTAGTTGCTTTCTTTTTTTGGAGCGTAAAACGTACTCGAGAAACCATCTTGCGTATCTCGTACCAGAAATATTCGAAGAAGGTGAAGTTATGCCGAAGAATGTGTGTCTTTGAGTATTCTTGTTCAAATTCGATTGATTCCGCCTTTGCATATACGCGGATCCCAAGAGGTTCCGCAATTCGCTTCAATGCTGAATCAGAGCTCACTAACTGAAATTTCTTCTGGGGGAATCGTGCTTGAAGAAGACGCAATCCAAAAGAAGAGTGAAGCATACCCCTCCCCTCAATTTCAAGAGTAACAATAGAATCTGGAATGGTACTTACTCGGGTACAAATTTCAGCAAAATCCAGATTGGAGTCGATAACTATTTTCTCGTTCTTACTCATATCGGTATATTACATATCGAAGAATTCTCGCAATAGGATCGGACTGCTGACGAACCAGCTCTTCCGCAGTCTTTGCAAGAGCATATGCCACGCCATATTCTGGAGGAAGACCGATTTCTTTGGGTATGAGAGAATGAGTCTGAATCGGAGATCCTGAAAGCAATGCCCCCAACGCCGTCTGAAATTCTTGAAGAAATTCAGGAGTAGTACAAGCTCATGAGAGATATACATTTCGTAAAAGAAATGAAGGGGAAATCATACGAAGTCACACCTGTACTGCATTTGTGAGCAATTCAAGGAACTCAGTCCGAATCGCTCGTGCCCCTATCCGAATCTCATCAGTAATTGCTGGGGCATCTCCATGAGATTGGATGATATGCTCTATCTCTAAACGAGAAAGTTTAGGAAATTTCCGCATCATCATATTCTCGTATAAGCCTATGCCGATAGGTATCTGCAAAGCCCCAAGAATCTCAGAAAAGTTCTCAAGTGTGATAGTGGTAAGTGCCGCCCCAATATCAATGAAACAATTCGGGTCAAATAGTTCAAGAGATTCACTCTGCGCTTTTGGGAGAGTTATAGGAGTTGGAACAAAAGAGATGAGTCGTTTATCCACATCTCGTGCTATGCTGGCATAGACATGAAAACTCGCTATTGGCAAAAATATATTACATACCGTGAGACTCACATTCTTCCCAGTGAAACCAATCGGATTCGAAACTTTTTTACCATCAATCACTATGGAAGTAAGAGTAGTCGTTACCAATTTCATCTGAACATCGTCCTCAACATTCTGGGATATAATCTTGGGCTTTGCTTTCTCCAAAGATTTCTGCTCAATCTTTGCCACCATACTGTCTATCTCCTCCATTGTCAGAGGCTGCTGCTCCGAATCACGAACATAGTTCATGGAGAGAGTATCGGTAACAAGAGATGGGGACTGAAGAGAAAAAATAATATCTCTCACTTCCCCCTCAACCGCACTCTCAAGCTTGGAAATACTTTTTCGGAGTGATTCACTCACACCCTGCAGATCCGCGATATTTCCCCCTTGCATATGTTTTCTACTCTGGCGAATGGAGGTATGTTCCAGAATCTTGAGTATTCCCGAATCAAGCTCACACAAAAGAACCTTGATCCTGGAAGTTCCAATATCAACTACAAAAAATCGATCGTTCTCCGTGAGTGTCTTAATTTGGAATCCCATCTTCTAAATGTGCATGAGGGCTTTGAGTTCAGCAAGACGATGCTCTTTTCCAGCACGTTTCAAGAGGTCTTCCGCTTCATCGAGTTCGAATCCTTCTGAGATAAGGGCTACGGCAAGGTCTTCCATAATGAGCGGGTCTTCTGGTGCAATATTGAGAGCTCGTTTGAGGAACAAAATACCTCTATCCCCCTTCCCAGTAACGGTATACGCCCACCCAAGATTTCTGAGTATCTCAGGATTATTGGGGAAAAGGCTATTTGCTCGTTCCAGTAGGTCAATTCACTCAACAAAGTTTCCTTGAGTAACGGAAAGATATCCCAGAAGATACATGCCTGTTGCAGACTCAGGATTCAGATTACGCGCTATGAGAATCGCTTCGTGCGCTTTGGCATGATCGCCGAGAAACAGATAAATATCACAGAGTTCTTCGTAGAGTCTGTAATCATCGGTATAGTCAAGAAGAAGTCGATCGACGATTTCTTTCGCCTCTCGATAATTTCCCTGGCTTTTACACGTTTCTATCTGATCGATAAATGGAATGAGACCGTCTTGAATTTGCATGGTCGTATCATACGACGAACGGGACAGTTTTCAAGGCAGAAGAAAAATTTATTCCACAAATCCATTTCTCTGAAAATCCACCATTTCTCGGTATTGAGGAAGAGACTCGTATAAAGCATCATGCGTACCAGAACCGAGAATTTTCCCCTGTTCAATCATATAAATCCTCTCTGCTCGACGGATCGTGGAGAGACGATGTGCCACAATAATTGAAGTTCTTCCTTTCATGAGTCGTTCGAGTGCGCCTGAAACAAGTTTCTCTGTTTTAGCATCAAGAGCAGAAGTAGCTTCATCAAGTATGAGAATCTCTGGATCTGCCAAGATGGCTCTTGCAATTGAGATTCGCTGTTTTTCTCATCCAGAAAGCTTCAATCAACGCTCCCCAACAATGGTATCAAATCCATCTGGAAGAGACTCAATGAACTCAAGTATATTCGCATCTCTACAGGCAGCGCGAATCGCGTCTTGCGTTATTCCCTCCCGCACAAATTCAAGATTGTGACGTATAGACTCATTGAATAGTGTTGTATCCTGAAAAACAGCAGCAATCTTCGATCGATACGCATTGAGCTCGATGGATTCAATCGGAGTTGTATCAAGAAATATTCCCCCCTGTGTAGGATGATAAAATCGAGTGGTGAGATTGGTAATAGTTGATTTGCCCGAACCAGTATGCCCGACAAGAGCTATTTTTTCTCCACGACCAATATGCAGGGTAATATCCGTGAGAATGGATCGCTTGCTCTCAGCATAAGAAAAAGATACATTTTCGATACGCAGAGCCGAATAGAATTGAGGAAATGCAGCAACTCCTTGATTTTGTTCAGGAGGCAAATCAAGCATTTCTCGGTATTTCGAGTAGTCAGCAGCATAGCTCACGAGATTTCTATAGGAACGTTCTAGTTCAAGAAATGGTGCTGATATCTTGCTCGCAATAGTAAGAAATAGGACAATCTCCCCAACGGTAATCTCCCCTCTCGCATAGAAAAACAAGGAAAGTCCAATAACCATAATTCCTATGAGCATTTCAATAGAGCTCTGCAATGCCTCAAGCGCACTCCAAAGGTATCTCACCTGAGATTGGGCTTCTGTTGCAGCGATTACTGCGCGAGAATTTCGCTTCACGACAGCCTGAATGCGAGCAAACAATCGAACTATGGCTTGATTGGTAATCGAGTCTCCTATTACCGAATACACCAAATCCCAAGATTTTGTAGCAATTTTTTGGAGGCGATGTGCCGCATTGCCCAAAGCAATCGCAGGAAGTACAAGAATCGGAAGTATTCCAAGAAGCGTGAGGGTGAACATTGGGCTCACATAGAGCGCAACTGCCACATATCCTACAAGTAAGAAAGCCGACTGAGAAACATCAAGCACCACTCGCCAAGTTGCATCATAAATAGCATCAACCCCTCGGTTGAACAATTTTATTTTTTCTCCATTATTCACGGCGAGATGATAGTGTTGATCTTTTTTCAAGAGAGACTCCATCCCTCTTCCGATTACTCGCCCCCACTGAAGCTGCATAGCATGATGAAATCGGTTATTCCGGACATACGCAACAAGTATTCCGAAGAGCATAATACCAAGCCACACTCCGAGCATAGGATATACACCTTCAAAAGAACTCCCCGGAACCATGGACGGAAGACTATCAATGATAAGCTTGTACATGTACGGTTCAGCGAGCTTCGCACAGACAACGGCCATTGTTGCTGGCACAACCCACCAAAGCTTCGGAATAAGTTCACGATTCTCACGAAGCATGCAGAGCGTGAGTTGGAACAATGAGGTATTTTGACGCATTTCTCTAGATCTTACCTAAACTTTTCCCTTTCTCTGTGGCAAGTGATTCCCCATTTTCTTTGAGCGCAAGCTGTCCACATGCAGCATCTATGTCATCCCCCATAGTATGACGAACCGTCGAAGGGATACCCACTTTTTCTAATTCCTTCTGGAATTTTGTGATGATAAGCTTGGATGTGGGGAGCATGCCCGTTCCCATAATTCACTCTCCCGGATTATACGGAATAAAGTTTACATGGGCGAGGCGTCCTTTGAGGAGTTCAGCAAGTTCACGAGCATACTCAACACGATCCGTAATTCCCGATATCATGATGTACTCGTAAAAAATTCGTTTATTTGTTTTGGCAACATATCGGTCAAGAGAAGCCATCAAATCATCTATGGGGTAGGTATTCTCTACTGGCATAATGCGAGCTCTGGCTGTGTCGTTTGGAGCATGAAGAGAGACGGCGAGAGATACCTGAGGAAAGTCTTCCGCAAATCGATCAATGCCCGGGATGATTCCACAAGTGGAAACGGTCACTCGACGCACCGAGATATCGAGCTTTTTCTGAGCGGTAACCACCTGAATAGATCGTTTCAGGTGTTCGTAATTCAAGAATGGCTCCCCCATTCCCATATACACGATGTTTCTGAGCTTTCTTCCTTCTTGATGCAGGAGATGAGCTGCATGCATGACTTGTTCAACAATTTCAGAGAATTCAAGATTTCTCAGGAGTCAAAGTTTTCCGGTAGCACAGAACACACAAGCCATAGGACAACCCGCCTGAGAACTCACGCAAAGCGTATTACGACCAGAGAGATGTCGCATAATTACAGCCTCAATCATTCGCTCATCTTTCGTTCGGAAGAGGAATTTCGTTGTCTGTCAGTTCTCAGAAGTAGTAGTTGAATGAACCTCTAGCGATTGGTAGAAACAATTCTCCTGCAAAAGGGTTCGAATATCTTTTGGGAGAGTTTCTATTTCTTCAAAGTTTGAAATGAAGTTTTTGTAGAGAGCATTCTCAAGCTGGACATAACGAAAGGCCTTATGACCATTTGCGATCAGAAGTTCCTGTACTCGAGATTCATCATGAATAGAAAACTTGGTCATCTAAAATCCCAATAATATGACTGCTGTAAGTATACCAATACAACTTCCAGCAAATGCCTCTTTTGGGAGATGCCCTATTGATTCGTTGAATTCCTTTTGTTCTTTTTTCGAAAGAATATTCAGAGCACGAGCATGTCTTCCTGCTTCAAATCGAACATTCATTGCATCATAAATAATGATGCACGAAAATACGAGTGAGACGAGAAATAAATCGCTCAAGATAGAATACTTAATCCCAATCGCAGTAGACAAAGAAGTTACCAGTGCAGAGTGCACAGAAGGCATACCTCCAGAACCAAACATGTGTCGCAAGACAAATCGTTTTTGGATTGCCAATATACTTCCCTTGACAGCAACAGAGGCAATCCATGCTATCACAGGAATATAAAAAAGGTGATCTGCGAAGAATGTCGCCATACTATGCTATCGATATAATAGTGAATTCAAAAGGTCCCGCTTGAGATTTTCCTTTTGCAACTTCTCCCACCTCCTTCCCAATCAACGCTGAACCAATAGGTGATTCATTACTGATTTTGTTTTCAAAAATATCCGTTTCCGTAGGTCCAACAATTCGGTAGGTGAAGGTTTCCCCTTCCATATCTCGGATTACCACCGTATTTCCAATAACTACGCCTCGTGATTTCTTGGCTGCCTTCTTCTCATCAACAAGCTCGTAGTTTTTGAGAATCTCTTCCAGTTCAATGATACGAAGCTCAACCTGAGCCTGCTCGTTTCGAGCATCCTCATACTCTGAGTTTTCAGAGAGGTCTCCGAAACTAATTGCCTCCTTAAGCTTCTCAGCAACCTCTACACGTTTTGCTTCTTTGAGATACTTGAGTTCCTCTTGAATTTCGGTAAGCCCTGCTTGGGTGAGGAGAGTTTTTTTTGCCATATAATTTATTTACTGGTAAGAAGTTTTTTAATACGAGGATAAAACGATTTTGGAAGTTCAAATCCATACGCTTTGCCATCTATCGATGTAACAAAACGAATCGTGGAATCTTTTTTATTGAGTGAATTGAGAAAGAACGAGGCCTCGAAGAATGTGTCGGTTTCTTTGACGGCATAGACATTGCTGGCGAGTTTGAGATTTGTGAGCATTACCGGGTAGGATTCGGCAAATGCGTAAATGTTCACCTTATTCTTCTCATCACGATACGTAGTATACGCAATATTTGAGAAAATCTTAATATCGAATATTCCTTTGTTTTCTGCTATCTTTGTATTCACATCTGGCATGAGCTTCGCAAGAAGTGGTATACCAAGTGGATGTACGATAGGTTCTGACTTTTCTGGAGGTTTTGGGGTACTTTGAGAAACACTTCCTGTCTGAGTAATTCCTGTGGATGTTTTTTCTGGAATATTTGCTCCACTAGAAGTGAGTGCCCCTAAGCCAACAGAAAGAGTATTGAGTGTATTTGCAAGAACTGCAATATCTTCTTGGGCTGGTGGCTGCGCTTGATCCACTCTATTCTGAGTCGAAGTTCATTTTGTCCCGAGAACTCCTTGCACAGTTTGTTTGTACGCAGGAGATAGGAAGACTCCTATCATATTTCAGAGGAGAATGACTACAAGAACGAGGAGGGTTAACGCAGCAGCTCGCATGCTTATTTTTTAACTTTTACGTTTCCAAAGTCAATTTCAACAGGAGTATCTCTTCCAAGAAGATTAATATTAATCTTCAAAACTCCTTTTGCTTCATTGATTTCTGTGACGAACCCTTCACTTCCTTCAAACGGAGCGGAAAGGATAGAAACCTCATCTCCCACTTTTATATTTGTTGTATATTTCTCGCTTTTATCGGAGAGTACTCCTTTGAGCTGATCCAACTCTTCTCCCTTTACTGGAACTGGAACAGTACCAGCACCGAGGAACCCCGTTACATTTGGAGTATTTCGAACGATATACCAACTCTCGTTTGTTACGAGCATTTTTACGAGAATGTATCCTGGGAAAATATTTTTCTTTTTCGAAACCTTCTTTCCACCTGCCCGAACGGCAACAGTGTCGTGAGTGGGAACGAAAACATCAAGAATAAATTTCTCGAGTCCAAATGCCTGGCGGCGCTGCATGAGAGATTGTCGGACATTTTCTTCCGTACCAGAGATAACGCGGATAACGTACCACTCTCCCCCTTCGTTGTTCAAGCTATCAAACATAGTTATTTTTTTGAGTTAGAGGAAGTAGATGCTCCAGTAGCAGTATTCTTCTGAGATACTGGAATGGCAGGACCAGATGTGGAGTTCGATTTTTGAGAACTCACCGATCCGGAGAGACTCTTCAGCTTCTCCAACACATCAGATGTCTGTGTATCAGTGGGTGAAACTTGAGCAACCTCATGTGGAGTAATCTTTCGAATCGCAAACATAGCAGTCGATACTCCTGTTCCGAAAACAAATAATACCGTGGCAGCAATCGCAATCATTGAAGTCACTATGGTGAAATACTTGCGAGTCTCAACTCGAGTAGGCCATACAACATGCTCAATTTCTTTGAGGGCTTCTTTGATAAAATGAATCATGTGGAGACACATTAATAATTAGGCAGCCGTCAAGGGTGCGGGCAGAGTATAAGCGGATGGCTCAGGGTGTCAAACAAGAATCGGGAGGTTTTTAGGTTCCCGATTCTTGGCTTGATTTTACTTCTTAGTTTCGCATACAACGGACAAGTGCAGCACCATAACGGTGATTCTGGCTTTGTTCTTCATTTCAATTAGATATGCTCCATGAAACAGCTGGCCAAGAACCTACTACTGGTGAAGAAGTCCAATACCAAGCCCCGAATCCTTGGCCGTAAAATATACCGCCAGTATTGCGATTACCAGCAAGAGGGAGTCTGAGCGCATTCCTCATAGGATTCCCCCCCCACTGAGCAAGGCAACCAGTATATCAGTTAAGTGAGTTGACAGCATCACACCATTCTTTCTGTGTTGGGACATGATACCCTGAAGCACATGGACCTTGCATGAGCGTTTTGTCTCCAGCAGATACGGAGCTCCATGTTCCGGAGGTAGGCGTAGTGGTTCCTCCTCCCCAGAGATTATTGTTAGAAGGAGTGAGCCAGTCTGTACTTGATACAGTTGGGGTAGTAATAAAATTGTTTGTCGTATCACTTGATACGGGTCATGCCGTGGTAGCTCCAGTGGTAACATCTTTATTTCTTCCCCATTGGTAGTAGGCTCCCATATACGCTTTTTGTGTAGGAGTAGGTCATCCACTTGAGGATGAGTCTGTAAGAGTGAGGGGTTGGTTGGTATACGCGGTCGTTGCCCCTACATTACACGCAGCCCATACCTGCCCATTGGTAAGAGTAATATCATCTGTATCACAGCCAGGGTAACGGGTACATGCCTGTGTATTACAACTCTGACTCACTACTGGTTTAGTTCCAGAACAGAGCGCATCCGATACGGTCGTTCCGTCATTGCGTTGACAGATGACGGTTCTAGTTTGAGCTCCTCCTCAACAAGAAGCACTACAGCTTCACCAAGAGCCAGAAGACCAAGCATAGGTATAGTTCAGAGAACAGGCATTGTTTGCATACGAACCAGAGAGGACTCCATTGGTACAGGTTCGGGTTTGGCTGGTACAACTGCTTGGGTAGGTGACAGAAGAAGATTGGTAAGCGGTGGTAGATGCGTTATGAGCAAGAGATCCTCCCCAAGGAAGGGTACAGTTGGAGGGAGAGGCTACGGTACAGCTGAGGTTTCCATACGTTCCAGAAAGAACTCCATTCGTACAAATGCGAGATTCACTGGTACAAGAAGAACCGAATGGAACACTGGAAGATTGGTAAGCGGTGACGGAAGAACTGTGATTTACGGGAGAACCATTGAAGGTACAGTTGGAGGGAGAGGCTACGGTACAGCTGAGGTTTCCATACGTTCCAGAAAGAACTCCATTCGTACAAATGCGAGATTCACTGGTACAAGAAGAACCGAATGGAACACTGGAAGATTGGTAAGCGGTCACCGATAATCCATGTGGAATTGATGAACCTGCGAGAGAACAAGAGAAAGGTGATGATGAAGATGTTGCTCCTACTCAAGGAAGCGCATAGGCTGCAGGTATTCGATTGACATAGCATGAATCTATCGATGTTCCAGCACTCAAAGCCACTACTGTGCCAGAACCAGTGAGACATGAATTGGTAACGATCGTTCCTGCTCAGACAAGAGTACTCAGCGAGACTGATCCAGAATACACTTCTTGAATAGGTGAAAGCGTATTTGCAGAGAGAAATATTCCCATAGCGTCTCCAGAAGTTGCTGCATAGAGTTTTGTATTATTAGAAAGAGCTCTCGCAAAAGGAACTGCAGTATCAAGCGCTCAAGCAAAAGCGTTTTTTTGTTCCTGGTTCTCAAAAAAAGTAAGAATCTGCGCTCTATCTCGAGATCAATTTGCGAGATAGGTATAGTAAGTGCCCGATTTAGGATCCATACCACCCCTATCAACGGCAAGCTTCTGCAGTATATCAGCTCCGACATATCCTTGGTATGCAATATCGATAGCTCCTGTCTGAATCCGAACTGCACTTGTTGGTTCGGGAAGAACTCCATTCTTCGCCCGATAGGACTCAAGCCCTGATTGAAATGCGGAAAGATCCGCCACTCGATTAGCATCTCTCGCTGAAGTGGAGTATTCAGAGTAGGATACAAAAGCCATCGTACTTGTTGTAACCAGTACCGCTATGACAACGAGTATTTCAACGAGAGTGAATGCTCCAGTATGGAAAATACGAGAACTCATGAAATGAGAAAGAGTGTTTCTGGAAAGCATAGCGTTTGGTAAACTTCTCCTAGTATACCCGATGCTCCCCCACCAAGTCAAGGTGGGTTATATTTTGGCTAGAGAAGAGCATTCCATTTCTGGATATATTGAGCGACATTAAATTTTTTCTCACAACCACTCCGATTCATGTATCGAATCTTCCCATACACCGGCCTGTCAAACCAAGGCCTGTCATGAATTCCACAGATAGACCACATAATCCCGGTATACCCATTTGGATCGCACCCATCTATCGCATACGTATCGTTCAGATACAGGGCAATCTCAACTGCGAGCCGAGGATTTTCTGTCCATTCCAGTATCTTCTTAGCCCAGTACATTCGCATGAATCCATGAAGTTTTCCTCGAACGACAAGTTCTTTCTGAGCAGCATTCCACAGAGAATCATGAGTTTGAGCCCCTTCAAACTGAGACAAAGAATACACCCACTCCCTTTCATCATTCCAGTGTTCCAGAAGGGTTTCCTGGGACCACTTCCAGGCTCATTCAAAGCGATCGTACTGCTCACAGTAGAGACAATAATTCTCCGCAACCTCTCGACGAATAATACTTTCTTCGAGAAAGTCGTCCGCAATTCCCTCTGGCATATTTGCCTTGAGAACCTCAAGTACTAATCTCTGTGGAGAGAGATTTCCGTGATTAAGATATGGGGAGAGTTCGGATTGTGCTCCCGCATTCGGATCGTTTCTCAAAGAAGAGTATTGAACGAGTTTATTCGTGATAAAATGTTCCATCGCTGACAGAGCAGCTCTCGCTCAGGGGGTTATCCAAAGAACTGGCGCAATATCCTTTCTGATTTCTGGAGAAATACAATGTTCAAAAGAAGGAAATTGCTCAACGGGCATGGAGAGAGAATCTTTTGGGAAAGTATAAAAAGATGACTCTGGGTATTCATCCAAGTATTCCGATAAGATTTTCTTAATTTTTGGACGAAGAGTAGCAGCTTGAAATTCTTGTTTCTGAGAGACTATCCACGCTGGAATAATATTGTGTGCATCGACCTCTAATACAGGAAAACTTGCTCTCGCTATAAGCTGCGTATTTCGCTGTCTATAAAAATGAAGTGGAGAAAAATCTGTCACAACAAGAGTTGGATCTTTCTGAAGAATCCATTCAATGGCGGATTCTCGACTTTCTGTACAGAGATGAAATCCAATATTATGAGATGCTGCTTCACGAGCAACCTCTGAAACGCTTTTGTATATAAAATCAAGCTGTCGAAGCGTGTGCCCAAAAAATAGTGGATCGATGTGGAAGAATATACAAACACCTCTCCCCTTTTGTCTCGCGTATCGAATCGCAAAAACAAGAGCCCAGTTATCATATACTCGTTGATCTCGAGACATCCAGTAGATTACCGGACCCTGTCCCTCATCTCATTCACAGAGTTTCCTGATTCGTTCCTGTTTCATGCAAAAAAGTAACTATGATGTATGGAGACTTCGTTTGATATCAATCGTATTCTCTTGAACGAGTACAAGGTTTTTGTTGAGCATCATGAGCGCGCTAAAAAATAAGCTCGCTGGGCTGAAATGATCCGGATGAGAAGACTCGTACAAATGTTGTAATGCTTGATCGAGTTTTGTTAAAGCATGTGTTCGTGCTGCCTCATTATTGAGCGCTTCTGCATATTCTTCTTTTGTCAGACGAAGATGAACTGGAAGAATAGATTCAATGCGAGGTACCGCCTCAATTGCATCAATTTTCTCAAAAATTTCTGCAATCTGCTCAGACTCCAGTCACTCTGTATTTGCAATAATCTCAGCAGCATGGACTCACAAAAGCCCTCGCTCTATGAGTGACTTGAGAAATTCAAGTTCTTTCTTTTTTTCTAAGCGAGCGATGAGTTCTTTCTTCTCTTTTGAAAATGTCAGTACTTTTTCTATCTGCTTCTTTCGCTCTTTTTCTGTAAGTTGTTTGACCTCTTTCTCTTGGGCAACGTATTTCTCGTAAGACATGCGACGAAAATAAATGATGATGTGTTGAAGTGTAACTGGATGCTCCAAGATTTCAATGATTCCTCAAAAAGAGTTGGGAATACTTTCTTGATTTATTCCTTCTGTTTCATGGTATTTTGTTTAGAATGACCTCATGTATCTATGTAGTAAGTGCGGCCACTCGCAAATTAAGTGGACGGGGTCATGCTCTGGGTGTAACTCCTGGAACACGCTCACCGAAACACAAGAGCCAGGAAAGCGTCCTGGAAAGATCAAAGAAGCGGGAGTGCTTCGGATTATTGAGTCTCTCTCGGGGAAAGAAATGGAAATTCCTCGATACGCAGTTCGTTCTAAAGAACTCAGCACCGTGCTTGGAGGAGGTATTGTGCCTGGATCATTCATTCTTCTCTCAGGAGAACCGGGCATTGGGAAATCGACCCTTACTCTTCAGATGGCTGATTGGTTTAGTACAGAACAACAACAAGCCCTCTATATTAGTGCAGAAGAAAATCTCGCTCAGATTTCTGGAAGAGCAAGACGACTTGGGATACAGAATGCTCACATACGAATCCTGTGTGAATCTGTCTTCGAGAATATCCTAGAAACTATCGAACGAGATACCTCAAAGCTTATCATTCTGGATTCTATTTCCGTATTCCAATCTGTATCTTTGGATACGAATGCATGATCCGCAAGTCTCATTCGATCCATGTCGGAAGTGCTCATGCAGGTGGCGAAGAAGGGACAAAAGACTATTATCGTGATAGGACATGTTACAAAAGATGGTTCCATTTCTGGTCCAAAAACTCTCGAGCACCTTGTAGATACAGTACTCTTCCTTGAATGATCTCGATACGAGAGCTACCGGATTCTTCGCGCGCTCAAGAATCGATTTGGACCTACTGATGAAATTGGATTATTTGCTATGACAGAGCTTGGATTACAAGATATTGTAAATCCTTGACTCGAATTTTCTGGCTCAAATCGAGAACATCTTATTGGTTCAGCGCTTGCCATGACTCTGGAAGGGACAAGGCCTCTCGTAGTAGAAATAGAGGCACTCACTACCTATACGAAATTTGGCTACCCCAAGCGTTCCAGTCGAGGCATACCAACGGGAAAACTCGACCTTGTTCTTGCTATACTCTCGAAATATACCGATGCCAAACTGGAGAGCTACGATGTCTTTGCTAATATAGGACGATGACTGAGCGTAAGTGAACCAGGAGTAGATTTAGCACTTGCAGCAGCAATCCTTGCTTCAAGAAGAAATTTCTCTTTGGGAAATACCATATTCATCGGGGAGCTTTCTCTCACAGGAGTAATCAAGCCAGTAGTAGCCCAGGAGCGAAGAGTAGAAGAAGCGCGACGACTTGGTTTCACCAAAATCATTGAGGCGAAGAAGCCTCAGGAAAAAGCAGGCAAACAAAAATCAGAGTCCTCCAAAGAAGCTACTCAAACAATCTCTGTAAGCACCGTTTCTGAATTAGCTCAGGCTTTGGGGCGAATTGCTTCAGATGTGGCGACTCACCCACAAAAGGAAGAAAACGAGTAGAGAACAAAGGACAAACGGAGCATTCGAATCTATATGTTTCACCATCGAAATGAGATGCATGAGTAAAAATATAGCAGCGCTTGCCATGAGTCAGTATACGGCAGCTCAAATTGTCTTATACCGAGAATGTTCAATGGACCAAAAATAGTATCAATCCATGCAATTCACTGCAGCACCAAAAGTAAAGCCAATTGCGATGGCAAGAATGTTCAAAAGCCCCTGTTCTCCCGAGCGAACAATACTATCGATACTCGTATCGGATATAAGAAGGAGTACCCCGAGTGCTACCATACACTGAGCATAGCGACTCCATCGTTCTTTTTTCCAGAACATACTATACATATTACCCAAGATACCCCCGGCCGTCGCCCAAATGAGAATCAAGGAGGCTTCTGTAAACGTTTGGTTAAATCGATGAACGCCTACTTCAATAAATATTTGAGCCATTCCTGTAATAATTGCCCAGAGTCAAGCAGTTACCCCTATCGGAACCAGAAAAATTCTTACCACTTCTTTCACTCAAGCACCATACTGAACAAAACTCATATGTTGTCGGATGGGAATATCTCGAAGCAAAAAGGATGCGCTCAGTGCACATAAGGAAATTCAAACAATAATCCAATGGGCAAATTGATCGAATCTTTCCGCAAAATAAGAACCTCCAATAGATCAAAACAAAGTTGCTGCCACAAAAATTACATTTGCTAAGCCAGCCACATGTGCATCCGAAAGGCCTGTTGTATGGATAATAGAGGGAAGCAGGGTATTTTTTGTAACAAGCCATGCGGCACCTCCATAGCCAACAAGAATTCCCGATACGAACAAAATTGCCAACCCAGGATGATATCCAAGAGTCTGAAGTAACGGCCCCATAAGACAGGCCAAGAAAGCAGTTCCTGCCATAAAACGAATCCCGTATCGGTGTATGAGTGGGGGTCACACAAGAAATGCGAGAGCGCCCCCCAAAGAAAGCACTACGCTTATTGACTCAAGAGTGATACTTGGATTGAGTCAGAAAAGAGTCCACGTTACAAGCTTGTAGGCTGATACGATGCTCGCAGAAAGACCAAGAAGCACCAGTGTTACATGCCAGTTTTTCTGACTCTCCGTATTCGATGGACTATTCATTTGCTCGCTTTCCAGATCGAGAAAGTCGGATATTTTTATGAATCGCGTCTTTCGTGGAAGTCTTCTGTGTATCAATCGTCTGAGATATTTTACTGATTTTATTGATATACAAGTCGAAATCTTTCATGAGATCGAGCAAAATATAGAACAGAGGAACTCCTATGAGCAATCCGATAAATCCGAGAAAGTGTTCCGAAAGAAGCAGTACAACAAAACTGATAAAGACAGGAAACTCCATGTATGCGGAAACAATCTTTGGATTGAGATAGTATGCCTCAACAGCATGAACTACGGCAATCATAATGACAATGGCAGCAACCACTTCCATCCCCCCGTAATTGAATCCCAACAAAACGATGGGCAAAGAAGAAATAAGAAATCCAAATACCGGAATGAAGCCCAGTATAAAGACAATAATTCCTATAGTTGCAATAAATGGAAACGGATCTCCCTTATGAATGAAGCTTATCACAAGAAGTCCTATCGTTGTAAGAATGGCATTTACAAATGCGATGATTGCCTGAGCCTTGAAAACGAGTCAAAAACTCTTGGTAATCTTTTCAAAAAACAGGGCAAATTGTTCGTAAATAAAGGCAAAATTCCCTCGTTTTAATCCAGAAGTAAATTCATTTATTTTTGTACGATCAATAATGAATACAAAACTAAGAATAAGCGCTATGACTATCTTGAATAAGAAGATTCCAGCATTCTTCACATTCTCGAACACACCATTGACCGCATTCTCTACATTCGCTTTGCTCACAATAGTCTGAAATGCCTCATCCAATCAAAGATCGAAGCTCACTTGAGATTGAAGAGAATCCGCCGCATTCTGGAGTTGCGACGTAATCTGTGGAGCAATTTTTACCAAACCTTTTGTCTCCTCTATGAGCTGCGGTATCAGGCTATAAAACATAGCACCCACTATGCTGATAAAAGCGAGGTAGATGATGGAGATAAGAATTGGGAGTTTGTTACATCGAAGGAGAATGCTTCGAACGGGACGAGAACGAATGCTCCGCACGATATAGGTAATCTTCACGCTCAACCATTTTGCAAGATCAAGGAATAAATAAGCAAAAAGGAAAGCAAAAAGGATAATCAAGAGAAATGACTGTAGCGCATACATAATCAGTCCAAGGATGGAAAGCGCCACTATCTTCTCGAAGAAATATCGATTGAAGATGAGTTTGAAGAGAAAAGGAAGCCGCATAATTTAAAAGATATCAGCTACGTCATGTATATTTAGGGTATTCTTTGGGGAGGATTTCGCAACTCCAACCGAACCGCCCATTCCAACAGGAGCCGAATTCAGTTCAAAATGAATTTCTGGGGAAATTCAAAAAAGAGTCTGAATACTGGTCTGAAGAAATTCACGCGTTTCTGGAACATCAAGCTTTGAGCGTTCAAACTCTGTACGAGAAATGAGGGTAAACTTTGGTGCATCTCCCGATTCAAAACGGAATGTTCCTGATTTAAGGGCAGTGAGAAGAACTCCTTTTTTGGGAGTATCTTTCACATGTTGAACCAAGGCGGGGAATGAAAATTCTTGTGTTGATTCAGGGGAAGATTTACTCTCTTGTTGAGCCTCACTATCTGACTCTATTACTTCAGAAGTCTGGGAAACCGTCACCTCGGGAATTGGGACTTCTTTACTCTCTTTTTTGGAGAGAGGGGCCTGCTTTTTTATATCAGGCGGTATCGAAGCCATCTTTGGCTGAGATTGAGCCCCAAGAAGTCCAATACAGGTCATCTCCAGAAGGAGAAAACCATCAGGGAACTCTTTCAAACGAGCATATGCTCCAGAACAAGCCTCAAACGTTCTCCAAATCCCCGAGAATTCCTCGGTATTAATAGCCCCGTAAGCCCGCTCTCTCAAATGATAGAGGAACTGCTCCAGAAAACGACGAGGCTCTATGGAACGTAATCGTAATTCTGCCAACTGCGAACGAACATCTTCTAAGGAATTCTGTCAGATGGCATTCAAGAGAGCATCCATAAACTCATCTCCCACAAGTGACAAATTTTCTCGGAGAAATTCATACGAAAGAACCCCTCCTATACTGTACTGCTCAAAAAGAGAAAGAGCATCTCTGAGTCCTCATCGAGCAAGCCGAGCGATTTGCGAAATTGCCTCACTATCTGCCTGTATTGATTCTTGTTCGGCTACATAGCGAAGTCTGGCAACAATATCAGACTCGGTAATTTTCCGAAAATCATACCGCTGAGCCCGAGAGATAATGGTCTCCGGAATTTTATGAAGTTCCGTAGTTGCGAGGATGAACTTCACATGTTCTGGAGGCTCTTCGAGAGTCTTAAGCAAGGCATTAAATGCTCCCGAAGAAAGCATGTGCACCTCATCGATAATATATATCTTGTACTTTCCAAGAGTTGGTTGAAATCTTGCACGCTCAATCAAATCTCGAACATTTGCCACTCCATTATTTGATGCTCCGTCAATTTCGATTATATCAAGCATACTCCCATCGGAAAATGCTTGGCAATTCGAACATTCTCCGCATGGATTCCCATCATCGCGAAGATGAGTACAATTCAATGCTTTCGCAAGAATACGGGCCACGGATGTTTTCCCGGTTCATCGAGACCCACAAAATAAATAAGCCCCCACTGTTTTCTCCTGGGTAAGTGCGCTCGTAAGGGCTTTTTTGATAAATGATTGTCCCACGAGATCTTGGAAATCTCGGGGTCGATACTTCTGATACAATGACATGGCACTATAGTATGAGGAACCTGGTGTTTTACAAGCTACAAAATCACCCTATCCCGTCACTTTGAGTCGAACTTTGATTGTGGGATTCGCATCGGTAACTGGCATCCCTTGCCCATCTTTGCCACAAGTACCTCCACAAAAATACGTGAGATGCCCCACAGGCAAATCATTCCCGACCATTTCGATTTCCTGCAACATTTTTGGACCATTTCCTGCAAGGTTTGCTCAACGAACAACTTCTTCAATTTTTCCATTTCGAATTCTGCGAGCAAAATTTACTTTGAATACAAAATCTCCGCTTGTCGTATTCACTTGCCCTCCTCAAAGAGAAGTGACATAGAGCCCATCTGAAACAGATGCAATTATATCAGCAGGAGAATCTGGTCCATTGTCCATGTACGTATTTCCCATTCGCACGATAGCCTCAGCACTGTAGGATTCTCGACGTGCATGCCCATTGTGAGGAAGCTTCAAGAAATCCGCAGTTCCCTGCTGGTGAAGGTAGTTTTGAAGAATTCCATTCTTGATAAGCTCTGCACGGGCAGCAGGATGTCCTTCATGATCTATAGAATACGAACCCCTCAGTCCAAGAAGCGTTGGATCATCTACGATAGTCACCGCGTCACTTGCAACCTTTTTTCCAATACGGTTGGCATAGGCGCTTGAAGCCTGAAGATCGCCCTCAAGACCATGCCCTACTGCCTCATGAATAATGACTCCCCCCGCCTCGGCAGCAATGACAATATCCATCTCGCCCGAAGGAGAAATGGGAGCATCCAGCAAAGCATCGAGTTCTGAAATGGCATCGTTAAATAACGCAAGAATTCTCTCTTCGGTGAGGTCGTTGATATCTCCCATGCAATACGAAACTTTGAAGCTTTCCTGATTTACTTCTCCTCGCTTCCCCGTAATCATCACCACCACTCGAATATGATACTGTGAATCCTGACCGCCAGAATTCCGGTTGGAAAGAGCGATATACGATCGGTCCCACAATCCAATACTTACCATATGAGAGGTGATCCACTCATAGTCTCAGAATACCTTTGTCCGAGGGAACACTCTTTCAGAAAGTGCTTGCATATCACCCAGCGTATCGCGAGCTTGAAGACTCCAAGAGAGTCCTTTGGGTTCCCATGCCATAGCTCAAACTGATGCCGAAAAGGAATGTCCCGCTCGAAATATATTCTCCAGCTCAGTAAGAGACTCTCGAGCATCAAAGAAGCGATATTTCCCCTCCGAAAGCAAAAGACTCACTCAAACCGTCTCGTGGGACGATACCGGCTCCATTCGTCCATTTACCATTCGAACTCCGAGATCATGACTGCGCTCAAGAAATAATTCTTTATACTCCCCCGGAAGACTGGCCATCTGGGCATGGAGTTCGTTTTGTGAAAAAATCATGTGTGTAGAAAAAAGAACAACCTATAATATACAAGAACTTTCCATTTCAAAAAAACTTTGAAGTGCCTACAATGCCTTTTTACTAAAAACAGATATGAACACCATCGTACAGGAATGTCTCAATCTTGCAAACCACCGAGGATACCGAGCGCAAATTTTCACCCATACCGCAGAGGGTATAAGTTCGACTTACAAAAATCTCACTGGAGAAGTAGTAATCCAGCGCGAGAAAGAGAATCGACTCATTCTTACCCTCGAGAAAAATGGGCAGAAGGCTTCCAGGAAATATGCTCTAGAATCCGAAATGAATGCGGAGGTGCTTATAAACGAAGTAGCATCCCTTCTGAACTTCTCGGCAGAAGATTCAGCAGAAGTACTTCCAGAAATACGAGATACTCTTGAGAATGATACCCGTCAATTCGATGCTTCAGCTATGGAGCCATGGGTAAAGGAAACCTTCGATGCAGGACTTCAATCATTGCAAAGTTCTGAGTACAACATTGAAACTCTTATTGTAGCAGCGAGCCAAACAACGCTGACCTTCTGTAATACCTTTGGAGCAAAAAAAGTGAGCAAGACAGGAGGATCCAGCATTTCTCTCTGACTCAATGGAACCTTTGGAGAAGAGTCCAATACAGAATGGCTCTCTCGTGATTCTCAATGACTTCTCACATTCAACCCTGAATGGACATCAGAGTGCACCAAGAAACTCTCCGATAAACTCCACTGTGGGTCCCCCTCACTTGAGGCTGGTGCCCATATGTTTGCCATGGCCCCAGAGCTTGCATCTGAAATGATGGGAGAATTTCTCGGACTTCTTTCTGGATATGCTATTGCTGAACATATGACTCCATTCAAGATTGAGGAGATTGGCACAGCAGTACTTCCAGATTGGGCAACTATTGAGAGTCTTCATACCGGAAAAGATCTTTCATCCAATCAATTTTTTGACGGAAATGGAATTACTACAACCGACCTCACTCTAGTAAAAGATGGAGTTTTGAAAGAGCTATTTCTTTCAAAGGCGGCAGCAGAAAGACTGAATCTCCCTCCAAATGGACAAGCAGGACCCATTAATGTAGTACTCAAGGGAATTCCCCCAAAAACAGATCTTACCGGGGCAAAATTCCTCTTCACTTTTTTGGCAGGAATGCACACTATGGATAGCGCAACAGGAAATTTTGCTCTTGAAGGAGAAGGATATGAAATTCGAGAAGATGGCTCTCTCGGGAATTTTATTAAAAATGTTGGACTTTCTGGGAATATAAAGCAGCTTTTTGCAACCATGCTCGGAACCCTCCATGATACTCCAGACTATGGTTCCATTCGGATGCCAACGCTCATATTCGCACCAAGACATATTACCCCTCCGACCCCCCTATCCGAGTAATTCATGAAAGAACTCTCTCTCACTCTTGCAACAATTCTTGGCATAACTCCCATAGATGTCTTTGTTTTGTGAGCTTGTACCATTGTGTGGATTGGGATTCTTATTGGATGACTGCAAAAAATATACGAAATGTATTTTGGGCTTGTGGTAGGCCTTGCGATCTACCTCATGCTGACTGTTTTGCTATCTCCACAGTATCAAACTCCAGATACTATCAAAATTCTCTCTCCAGGATTTTCTGGTTTTTTGATTAGTTCAAGCGCCTACCTTATATTCATTCTTTTCTTCCTCACTCCCCTCGTCTGAGGAATTCGATTTCCTCAGACATGCTCCCTTATCTTACGGATAGGAGAATCAATAGGAGTAGCTACAACCGTTATAGCCGTCTTTCTGGCTATAGTGCTCGGACTCGCAAATAAAACCTATATTTTTGGTATTGAAACTGGTTTTCTCCTTTTACGGAAACTCTCGATTTACCCAGAATTGGTACAAGGAAAAATCGTTGGATATATCGTGGCACATATTCAACCGATTGTTTTATTCAGTGTTCTTTTCCTTCTTTACAAGATTCTCTTCTCTGAAATTGTTGGAGCGATACTCCGAAGCGTGTGGCAATGGCTCATGTCCCTGAGGAATAAGAAAAATGTCCCAGAAGAGCATCATGCTACCGAAGAGTCACACGATTCATTTGAAATGGAAGACGAACACGGACACCATGAAGACCACGGACATGAAGAATCCCACGGACACTGACATGGAGGGCATCATTAGCTCTCATCGAAAGAGGAATCAAAGCTTGCTTTGATACGAATATATGCTTCACTATGCATGCTATCTTTTATCATCATAGTATGCCAGTAGGAATTTCTTCTTCTCAAGACAGCATCTCCTATACAAGTCATCTCATGGAGACACTGCAACCATCTCCCGATGTTCCAGATGCTTCTTGGGTAATTGAACACACTAAAGATCGACTCTATCAAGTCTCACTCCCCCTTGGAGGAATGAGAACCAAGTAGCTACCTACTCCGAGAAAAGACAGGCTGAGTAAGCTCAAAAAAACAACACTTTTCGTGTTGTTTTTGTTTATCGTTGTTTTGGCAGAGGCCTTACTTCACACACCAGAAGACGAAAGAACTTCGGAGAATAAAATGAAGCAGTTCCTCTTGAGAAGGAAGTGATTCGATACATTTGTTAATGGAGATAGTCCATCCGCACGTTCTCGTACGGATACCTTGTTACGACTTAAGCCCAG
>JAVKLK010000009.1:0-20364 GCA_031539165.1 Patescibacteria group bacterium
CTCGGGATTGAGTGGTGTAGCCTTGGTAGGCTACGAAGGAGACACTTGCCAGCAGTGCCAGGATGGTGAGAACGATGATGAGTTCTACTAGAGTGAAGGCACGGGGGGTTCGCAGGCTTCGGGAGAGCAGGGGCACTGCTGGGGAGGGAGTGGGAGAAGAAGGAGTGGATTTGGTGTGGGACATGGGAAGAGGAAGAAGAGTTTTGTTTGAGAGTACTCCTATTGTATCACCCCCCCCCCCCCCCCGTCAAGGGGGGAGCAAAAGAAATCCCTCTTCTTTGGGAAGAGGGATTTAAACAAAGTGTACGTTATAAAACTAGGCAAAAATCTCCACTTCCTCATCTAAAATACGTTCTTGTAATTCGCTCAGAAGTAGTGATGTATTACTTTGAATTTTTTGCTTTTTCATAGAAGCATCAAGTTCCAATCTCATTTGATTTAGTATCTGAAAGGCTTTTTCAGAAGAGATTTTTACAGGAATAACCTTACTTTCTATAAAAGAACCTGGGAAGCTATCAAGGACTCTAAGCGATCATTTTTCCCCCTCATAGCCCAATGCGCTACCTGAAAATCTAGATGAATAATAAAAGAATTGCTTCGTTTTTACATCAAAGTGAAGAACTGCTTCAATATATTCCATGGATAAATCAGTTTTGAATTCTTGAGGATTACGAACTAAATCCCTCTCGGCATAAGCAACTCTTCGGCGCGCTGCAGCCAGCACATCATCTCACGCTTTTCTTTTCTCATATCTTTCAAGTGATATCTGAGCTTCTGCAAGATTTTTAACAGCCTGAGCATGATATGCATTTCGGGCCGTTATAACTTTTTCCGGGGCGGTACGGATGGCCTTTCTATAATGAATAGCAGGCATTCATTTTGTAACTCCAGATATTACTTCTTCTTTGTCGTATCTCATATAGAATCCTTCAATTCCATCTTCACGACTATTTAAAGTTAAATATGTTTCATCAGCAGGAAGGTATTTAGCTATATCATGAAAGGTATTTTCAGCTAGGCTTCGAGGTTTTTCATTTTCTCTTCCAAGTTCTGGAGTACTTTTAAGTGAATCTTTCATAAAATTTGAATTAGTTAGTCTGAAATTAAAATCTAATATATTTAGATTTATTTTGCAAAAATTAACGAGATTGAACAGAAAACTCCACCTTTTCTATAACTTTTCCGTTTACTTGAAGCGCTATGCTATGCAAGCCTAGTCGAATCTTCCGAGTCGTCATATCCTGACGGAATCGATATCTCTTCGAAAAACTCTGAGGTACACCCGCTTTGAGAAAAGGAGTGGCAAGTTTATACACTTTTGCATTGGATGGTTCACCAGAAGCATTCGGGAAAGAAAGAGTATAATCAACCACTGCTTGAGCGTCTTCTGAACTCGTGATATCAAAAGAGAATTCCAGATATTCATCGAGGAATACGACTGGAGGAACCCGAAACTGGGAAATCTCAACATGAGCCCCAAGAGTATATCCAAGATATGTCATCGCCCTCGGATTCCCCTGCTTGATGAGCGTCCGCAGGGCATGTCGGATAATATAGTCCATTTCTTTCTCATTCTGCTTTCCTAATTGCTTCCACCGATCCAAAGTATCGAGCACGAGATCAGGATGTGTTTTGGATATGTCGTTCATATGATTAGCAACCGATCGAGTCACATATCGCGTCGAGTCCGCAAACAAATCATCCAGAAGCGGAATAGCAGCCCCAACAGAGAGTCGTATCTTACGAGCCCAAGGAAGCTTTGGACGAGTCCCCTCACTCACCAGCCTCCGAAGATGATAATGAGAATCCTGACTCCAACGAGAAAGCGTTTCCAATGTCTGATCAGGGAAGGCATCAATAAAAGAGCGAATCGCATCTTCAGCAGAAAATCGCTTGGTAATCTCCGAAAGAGCATGGAGGGAAAGATCAAGACATGAGGCATTACAACCGTTTCGAGCGATATATTCCGCATAGGGAGCATGACGAAAGTCCCCAAAATCCCCATCCGAAAGGGTTGGATTATTCGGTGGAGGGAGAGCTCGAAGAATTACCTCCACTGCTGCCTCATACTGAGCTGGGAGAAATAATCGAAGACATTCTGCCATCCAGCTAATCCGAGCTTTGAGCTCGAGTTCTGGGAATTTCTCAAGCACTGTCTCGATAAATCCATCCCGAGAAAATTCTGGGTATACCTCCGCTATCTCCTGAGCAAGTTGCTCAATCTTGTTTCGATGAAAGAAAATTTCTTTGAGGAGAACTTTTTGAGCCATGATTACCGAGCTACCCGTTTCAATGCGAATTTCACTTCAGTTTCTTCGAACATTACCCCTGTTTGGATATCACTCGTATCGGTTTCTTCAAAGAAGAGATTATCCGCAAGTGTTTCTCCGAGAATATATTCACGATTTTTCTCAAGCGCCTCTCGTATCTCCTGCCCCCCTGATATAAAGAGCTCCACTCGGTCGCTCACCGCATAATCCGCTTCCTTTCGTAAGTCTTGAATCGTGCGTACCGCATCGCGGGCAATTCCCTCATCTCGGAGAGCCTGAGTGATACAGGTATCCATGAGGATTACCTGTCCTCCCCCTCCTTCCACGTCAAATTCTGAAGAAATCGGTTCATAGACGAGCTCGAATTCTCCAACCGCAAGGACCGCATCCCCTACCCGTACTGATCCATCATCCAGGAGTGTGAAGGCTCCCGACTTTGCAGAAACAATAATTTCTTGTACCTGTTTCCCAAAACGAGGACCAATGAGACGGGCATTCGGTCGGCATACCAATTTTGCTACCTGAGACATATCTGCTCCTTGAAATACCTCCTTCACATTGAGTTCTTCTTTTAGGATATCAATGAAGTATTCTGGAAGCACCACTCCGATAGTAACCGATGCAAGAGGCTGACGCACACGGAGCTTTTTGCGTCCACGCAGAGCCAGTCCGAGAGAGACGAGCTGCTTTGTGAGAGCCATATCACTCGTAATATCTTGCGGAACAGAAAATCTATTCCACTCTGGGAAAAACTCAAGATGCACACTTTCCTTCTCTGTAAGTCCACGATATATATGCTCCGTTACAAATGGGATAACTGGGGCAGCAATCTGACACACTTCTTGGAGCACTCGATAGAGTGTCTCGTATGCGGAAGCCTTGTCCATATCTGTCTCCGATTTCCAGAAACGTCTGCGCGATCGACGAACATACCAGTTCGTAAGGTCATCCATGAAATCAAGAATAGATCGAGCCATAGTCTGGAGATCATATTTTTCATACGCATTCTGCACCTTGGCATTGAGGGTTTGGAGTTCTCCAATTATCCATCGATCCATTGGATTGACTCGAGGAGTATGAGGAAACTCTACGTATGCAGCATTCGGGAGCGTTGGGAAATACTTTCGATTGAATGCTATTTCGTAGGGAATATGCTCGAAATAATGCGTTACTGCTCGAAATACCCCACCATGAGCCACTACCAAAACTCGCTTATCCGCATATTTTGGGAGCTCTGTTTGAAGCCATTTCCCGACTCGCTCACAAAACTGAGCCTCCGACTCAACAGAAGCATCTCCAAAATAAATAGATCCGGCGTTCGATAGCTCAACACGCTCTCCTGTTTCCTGGAAATGCTGCTCCACAATATCAGCGAGGGGCATTCCTGAGTATTTCCCACTCTTTCGCTCTATTAAATCAGGAATCATCTGTATCTCTCCAGTAAATCAGATTTCTCGTGCGACGATTTCTGCTGTCTCTCGAGCCCTGACAAGCGGTGAGGCAAAAATTATATCAAACTGGGTATTTTTTGCTCGAAGGGCCTGGCCAGATTGTTTTGCCTGCTCTCTTCCCGTCTCATTGAGTGGGCTATCATCAAATCCGTCAGACAAGCGACGCTGTAAATTTGCATCAGTTTGTCCATGTCGCATGAAATAGTGTTTCCCTTTTGCAGGAGACCACCCATCAATATTTGCATACGTTGTGAAGAAGCTATAGGTATTCCACAATGGGAGCACTACTCGCTTGATAGCATCGGTAATTCCTTCTTCAGTGAAATTGATATCACCCCCCGTCATAAGCGGAGTATTGGTGAGATAGAATCGGATTCCATCCGCACCATGTGCCTCAATCGTACCTCTTGGATCTGGATAATTTTTGAAGCTTTTGGACATTTTCCGTCCATCCGTTCCATAGATGACCCCCGTAGTGATAACATTCTTAAATGCTGGCATTGGTTCGGAATCATTCTTCGGATTCAGAAGAACTCCGAGTACATGCATTACATAGAACCAGGCTCGCACTTGTCCGACATACTCCGCAATGAAATCAGCTGGAAAACTCGCCTCCATAGCCTCTTTGTTCTCAAATGGATAGTGCATTTGTGCATAGGGCATAGAGCCGGAGTCCATCCATACGTCGAGGACCTCTGGAATTCGTGTATAATGAAGCTCTACTGCGAGTTCCGTATCATATTCGGTCCAGCGAATATCATCGATATACGGCTTGTGAAGATTCTCGATTTTCATGCCACTCGCTGCCTCTATTTCAGCACGACTTCCAAACACTTTTTGTTTGCGAACCACTCCTGAAGCATCGCGTCCAAGCCATACTGGCATCGGTGCTCCCCAGTATCTTGTTCGAGAAATACACCAGTCGGGAGCAGAGTCAATTCCCTTAGCAAATCGTCCATGTTTCAAGTGCTCAGGAAACCAGTAGATTTGCTCGTTCGCGGCTTTGAGTTTTTCTTTGTTGTTCGCGATATCGATGAACCAAGAGTTCTGAGCTTTCTGAATCAAAGGAGTTCCAGAGCGCGGACAAAATGGAATTCGGTGAGTAATGGACTCTTTCTTGAAGAGTAATCCTCTTTCTGTGAGTCGATGCATCATGATTTCATTCGCATCACTGTAGAATGTCCCTCTGAGATCAGAAATCTCTGTCGTATACTTCCCTTCTTCATCCAGAGCATTGGTGACTCGGATTCCCTTTGCTTTGGCAAGCTCGAAGTCTACATCTCCAAACTCAGGAGCACAGTGAACGACACCGGTACCATCCGTATCGGTAGCGAAGTCAGCCGTATACACTCGGTGATTTTTTTCGGAAGAGGACTGATGGTAGTACTCGGGGAATGGTGGAGTATAACGAACCCCCTCAAGGGCTGCTCCCGTATAGGTCTGAATCTCTTGATACTCCCCCTTTCCTTTAAATACCGATTCGGCTCGGTTCTTCGCAACGATATACTGCTCTCCTTCTTGTTCCACCAACACATATTCAATATCCGCTCCTACCGCAAGTGCCATATTCGCAGGCATAGTCCATGGAGTGGTAGTCCATGCGAGTATATATACCGGTGGAGCTTTCTTTTGGAGTGGAATACGTCAGAGCATCATATCGAGGATTCTTCTATCAAGCTCGTATGTTTCTTGGTATATTCCCGCCAATTCCGCCTGCGTGAACCACTTCCATTCACGGAATTTTTCTGGCTCTCCGTTGCGGAGCTGATCCGCATGAATCCGTACTTCAAAATGAGTTGCCTTCCAGAGAACCCCTGTATCAAACTGAGATTCTTCAGCCACTTGCTGAAGAGATTCTTGACTCACTTTCACTCCAATCTCTTCTTCCATTTCTCGAATGAGCGTTGTTTCAGGAGATTCTCCCGCTTCACAGGCGCCTCCGACAAAATGCCATCCAGCATATTTATTGCTCCATCCGAGGAGATACCTCCCCTGCTCATCTCGAACCCATCCGATAGACGCTTGTTTTTCAGAAACTCGAAATTTTACCGTAATTGCTGGATCATTCACTTCTTGGTAGCTATCATCCATAGCCACTTCAAAATTTGAAATAGGTGTCCCGAGTTTCCAACTATAGAGAGAGACTCGCTTCCCTTCGTACACAAGCCCCTTTCGGTATAATTCAGAAAATACCCACATCACCGACTCCATGTAGTCTTGATCCATCGTGCGATATGCCTTATCCATATCGACCCATCGACCAATGTGGTCAATGTACCATCCCCACTCGGCAGAAGTTTCCGCAGTATAATTATAACATTCATCGATGAACCGCTTCACTCCGACCTTCTCAATTTCTTTGTTGGAATTGATGCCGAGTTTCTTCTGTACCTTTTCCTCAATAGGAAGACCATGGCAATCCCATCCCCACACTCGTTCAACTCGCTTCCCCTGCATGGTCCAGTATCGACCAACAACATCTTTTACAATTGAGGAGAGTAAATTTCAATAGTGAGGAGTTCCTGTGATGAACGGAGGACCGTCGTAAAAACGGTATGGATTTTCTTTGGGTCGTTGTTCTACGGACTTACGAAAGGTTTGATGTTCTTTCCAGTAGGCAGTGACTGCTGCTTCTAGTTCTGGAAAAGATTGTTTGGAAGAGACGTTTGGGAACATGGGGAATAAATAGTTTTAAATAGAGGATTGAGTGAAAATACTCTGTATAACATTTGGTGTTGTAGGAATCCGCAGATGATTCTCCAAAAAATCTCGCACCCCTGTTTGAATATGGGCTATCTCTGGAGAGATGGGATAAGAATCTCATCCGCTATATACGAGTCGAGTTGCTGTCTGGAAATCCCGAGCCCCCGTACAGGCAGCCTGGAGATAAAATGTAAGTCTTGCTTTTGCATACTCTGAGTGAGGGTACGTCTGAGCAATGGTAGAATACAAAGAGGTAACGGTTACCGAAGAAGAGGGACTCTGCTGTGACATGATAACGACAAAAAAACACGAAAATATATTCGTGCTTTTGGCCCATGAAGGGAGGTACCACCCAAAGCGTCCGTCTCTTATGACGGTTCTTGATTTTTTGTTGATGACGGAGAGTTTCAGCTCCGGAAGATTCTACTCGATGGTTCCATCTTTCTTTCTTCGGCTTGCGGGTGATATCCGCTCAGACGCCTTTGCTTCAAATCTAGTATGGACAAAAATCAGAAAAAGCAAGCATTACTTGCTCTGAATTTCCCTATTTTAGCAGAGGCAATACCTCATCAAGTGCGACAGCAGAGAGAGAATTCTTCGGAGATCCGTCAATGAGTCTATCCGAGTAGACAAGATATATGAGACTATTTGAGGCAGCATCATAAAATCGAACGATGCGAATTTTCTTAAAGAGGAAACTGGCGCTCTCATTCCATATTTCCTCGGGTGAACGAATCGCTTCTCGAAATTGAATCTTTCCTGTTTGACGACAGGCAACGGATGCATCGCTCGTATCTTCGGCAAGACCAAGTCCCCCCTTGATACCTCCTGTTTTTGCTCGGCTATAGAAACAGGTAACCCCCGAAATCTTCGGATCCGGAATTGCACCAACTTCAATCGAATGATCTGGTCCAAGAAGTTTAAAAGTGGTATCAACAGAACCGACTTCATACGGTTTTTTTGGAGCCTCAACGGGAACTTTTACCGCCCGCTGTTCTGTGAATCAATCCGAAAAGAAACCCCCGAGAGAGCACCCCGAGAGAAGAAATACCGTGAAAAAAAGAGCAAGAGATTTCATATATCAAAGTTACTGAACGAGTGCAGCACGCATACCCACCTTGTATTCTTCTACATTGGGTTGATCAAATGGGTTCACTCACATCATATACCCCAAGAGAATAACTTCCAACATTTTTGTTTGAATAAAATATCCGATATCTTGATGAGACGATTCAAGTTCATACGAGATATATGGACCACCCTTACTGAGCCATGCTTGAGCATTTCCAATATTCGCGGCATGCATAATCTCGGGTAATGTTGCTTTTGCACAATCTCCAAGAAGTTGAGTAAATGGAGTTTGGGAAGTGTAGGAAACATCTTGTGTTTCACGAAGAGAGACCTGTGCCAGCACTCTGTCTGATGGATGAGCAAGCTGCAACTGAGCGACCGAGTGTAAATCCGTTGTACCAATTAAAGTAGTAGGCGTAACTCCGACACTCGTTCCATCAGGGCGAATTTTCCCAACACTTTCTGCAAGAAGTTGACGGTACCACTTTCCCAGAGATTCCAAACGTTTCGCGTAGAAAAAATGTTCAAATACATTTCTTCCTTCTTCATAAGCACAGAAGAGAATCTCAGCAACGCGTGACGCTGGATGCTCTGTTGGATTCGCAAGAAAGTGGTGAATCGAGTCTCGCGCTCCTTCGATAATCTCCTCGGTAGATATTCCAACAAATCCCAAGGGAATAAGTCCTACCGAAGAAAAGACGCTATATCGTCCCCCGACCATCTGAGGAAGGTTTGCCACAAGCCATCCCTGCTTCAAAGCAAGAGCTTCCAGTTTTGATCCTGTATCGGTAGTAACCATGAATCGAACTCTCGGGTGCTCCCCAATATCCGTATATACCGCATGAGCGAGGCTCAATGTCTCAAGAGTAGAACCAGACTTAGAGATACAGTTGACCACGAGAGAACCACCTTCTGCAAGAAGCTTGTGAACACGCTGCATTTGCTTCTGGTAGTCATTCAAATCAACTGTATCCAAGAACAAAAGATTTTCCGTTATTCCAAGAGCTTCGGCTACCGCTAGAGTCCCAAGATTTGATCCTCAAATCCCGATAATTACCATAGTTTCAGATGATGAAAGCTCTGCAATGGCTGACTGTGCCATAGATACACTGCTCGGATCCAGAGGAAGGTATACTGAGGCTATCGGCGTGGTATAGTCTCACAGTTCTGTGATCTCTGCATGCAACCGGTTTACTGATTGCTGAAGGATGGAGCGAGGCTGATATTGGTGATGTACTTCAAATTTCATAACATGGGATTGGTTACTCCTCCTTGCATTCGAATGGGAGGATACTATACTTTTTCCATTACTATACACACTATGAAATCAAAGCAAGCAATGACCGGACTCTGGATAGCTTTTTGAATCGGGGTTGGATTTTTGCTTGGATACCTCTGGCTTCTCCAATCAAATCAGGAAGGACGATCACTTTCTCAAAAAACAAAAACTACGACTCAGAAACAAGCAACATCCTCTGGAGTTGCATCAATCATAGGTTCCGTCATAGAATGAAACGGATTAATTTTTCGAGAAAACACCAGTCAAGTTCTGGAAGCAAAATCTCAGATTCGACTCAATGATACTCTGAGTCTTGATGCCCCAACGGCGGAAATTGGAATGCTCGGGGGTTGAGTGCTTCGAACCTCTCAGAAGACCAAACTTCGATTTCAAAACCAGGGTACGGAAATCCTCGAAGGAGCCGCATGGTTCCAAGCTGGCTCAAATGCACCAAGAACCTCTTCATGGAGTGCTTCTGGCATTGTACTAGAAGTGCGTTCCTGAGTTCTTTTTATGGAAAAAAAGACCCAGCAGACTCAGTATATTTTCATCCCGAGAGACAAAGAATCTCTCCAAACAAATATTTGAACTTTCTCCGGCATTGCCCTACTTACACAAAGCGCATGAGTCTGGTCTGGCAAAGAAATGTCCTCAAAGACACTCCTTGGTAATCGTATAATACGACGAAACCTCAAGCAGGATTTCATAGAAAATCCAAATCAAATGCCTCTTCTTCTTACTCCTGCGACACAAGATATCTATTTTGATTCTGTCGCAATACGCCAAGAGGCAACTCAGGCCATCCTTCATAAACAAGCAGATCGCCTGGAAGATTTGATCAAAGAAGATATCCAACTCATGAACCTCAAAGATGAACTTGAAGCAGTGAGAAATACTCCTCTCGAGAATAATTCAGAGAAAAAAACAGAAATCGAACGGCGAGTTCGAGAGCTTGAGGCGAAGATACGAAGCTTTGATACGGACTGGGTTTTCAAGAGAAATAACCAAAAGAGTATAGTGAGTGGTCCAGCAACTCCAGAAGACTCCCTAGAATAATCTGGAGTTTTCTTTATCGTTTCACCACGTCATACGTCCGAACCACCGTACTCACAAAGTAGAGCGTTATGAGAAGTATCCAGTGGGGTAATTCGAGTTCGTGAATTGATCCAGCTGCGACAAATAGCACGAGTACCCCCGTAAATGATGTGTCACTCCAGATAGTACGAATAGAATCTTTTATTGCATACAAGAAAACCAAAATATACACCACTCCAAACCGAAGAGTAAGGTCGAGAAATGTTGAATGAAAGTGGAGTATTTGGTATTCCGGAGATACGTACTGAAGCATCGCCTGAGAACGATGTTCATTGAGGAACGTGAAGAGCTCCTGTTGAGAATATCCGGTCAAAATACCTCTAGGAGTATGTTCCATAAGTCGGATTGCCTCCTGGAGGAGCGCAAAACGAGTGGAGCCAGAGAGCCATTTTGACTGCCAATCCATATGAGCTCCATATTGCAGCACCGAGATACCAAAGAGAATAAAACAAAGAATATACCACCAGCGAGGGGCTCCTCCAAGATAACAAATTGCCCAAAGAACAAAGAGAAGAGCAAATATCATACAGCTCCAAGAACCGGTAGTGGCAATGGCGGAAAGAAGGATGATGCTTCCCCCTATTCGGAAGTACCCTGTAGTCCGCAAGAGAACAAGAGGAAGAAACATTAGGAGGAATATCGCGTATGTGTTCGCATTTCAGAGCACAGAAAAAACTCTTCCCGACTCAAAGGATGTTTGATAAACAATAGGATCCAGTCCAAAGTATTGAATGTATCCATAAAGAAGAGCAAATATAAGGGAAGCTACAAGGGCCTGCCATATTCGTATCAGTGATGTCTTTGGAGTAGCAAGCAAAATCCAAAAAAAAGCAATTCCCACTCCCATCTGAAGAAATCATGCATAAAACGGAGCTACTCCTACCAGTTCCTGTAACCAATTTGCCCCCTGAAATACATGAATTAGGTATACTCCTACTCAGACTCCCACTACTCCTATCATTTTGCGTGTTACACGCCTACCAATAGGTCGTACATGCGTGTATCACTGCACTCCCAAGAGAATGAGGCAGAGCACCCCAAGAAAGGCAATCCTGAGTCACTCATAGTTTCCGAAAAGCTCAAAAGAAAACGGAATTCCCACCACATAGGGAAGGTGAGAAAATAGAACCGGTATTATCCCTATGAGGTAATACAGTGCTGTGACCATGCTAGATGAGTTGAAGTCTCCATCCTTCAACATCCTGAAACACTGCTACCACTTCATCAAAAAATCCTGGCTCACCCGCATGAATAAATCACTGCTTGGATGCTTCATGAAATTGCCAGAGAATCAGCACAGATACTCCATACTCAGAAAGGCTATCATAGAGCGCATCCAAATTGCGACCAAAATACGAAGGAAGATCAAAGATTCGAACCATTTCATCAAAAAATGATTCCCGATCATGAAACAGTCGTCCATCTAGAGTAATAGTTTGTATGGGCGAAGACTTTAGCGAGGACTGCATATCTTGGAAGGAATAGGTCGAATATCTGGATTATACTCCAAAACAATACGCTCACCAGAGTATTTCGGAAGGGTCTCAAAAAAGAGATCATATAAGGCGACTCCTCGAGAAAAGAATTCCCGAATATATGGAGTAGGAGCCGAAAAGAATGGAACAGAATCCGCCTCATAACCAACTGCTTGAAGATTCTTTTCTCGAGCAATAAAAAGTGCCCGATCAATATGGAATGGTTGGGATATCACCGTAAACTGAGTGAGTCCAAATATATCTCTTGCTCGGATGAGACTGTCGAGTGTACGGATGCCCGCATAATCAAGGTACATTCGCTCTGCAGGGATACCTACCTCAAGCAAAGATTTTTGCATTTGAATCGGCTCATTATAGCTCAGGGAAGTATTATCCCCCGAGAGAAGCAGACAATCTATTTTTTTGGCATCATAGAGTTCTTTAGCTGCCTGTATACGGGCAGTATAGAAGAGATTGTCTTCGCCAGAAGCGGTATACCGAGAAGTACCAAGCAAAACTCCAACAGAATTTTTGGGGATTTGCGTCACGGAAGTAAATCGAGCGTCCGCAGCAGAATAGCTCACCCATGCATTGAGCCCTGCCATGAGAAAAACTCCAGCAAACAGCAGTACTCCGAGTACGCGGATTATTTTGGCAGAAACCGGTGGATATGGTTTAGTCATGATTTCGGCGCTTCTGAATGGGGCGCTTCTTTCATAGTATCCGAAGTCCGTTCCAAACAAATTCAAAACATTTTCTCAGGCGTTGTTGTATCTTTTTTCCCCAGTGATGTTCGACCATGAAAGCCTCATAGTAGAGCCCCTTAACTATGAAGAGAGTAATAATAGTACAAGCCAAAAGCCCGAAAATAATCGTAAATCCAAGAGCGGACCAAAATTTGTCTCGCAGAGCGAGGGGAAGGATTCCCAGGCTCGTCGTGAGAGTAGTGAGTATCATGGGCTCCAATCGACTTGATCCCGCCTCCACCAAAGCAACAAATCCCTTCATTCCTTTTCGGAGATTGATATTGATGGCATCGATGAGAATGATTCCGTGATTTACCGCAATTCCAGTAAAGGCGATGAATCCTATTCCAAATGGCATAGAGAGCTTATTTTGCGTGAGAAGAAGCCCAAGAAGCACGAACGGAATTGCCATGATTACCGAGTAGAGAACAATGACCGGTTGTTTGTAGCTATTGAACTGCAACGTAAGAATGGCAAAAATAGTAAGCATCGCTATGAAGAATGCCGTGAGAATTGCCCGAATCAAATCGGCGTTTTCCTGGTTCTCTCATCCTTGAGCATAACTTATGCCCGAAGGGAACGAATAGGCTGAGGCAAATTTGAGAAACTTTGCTTGTACATCAGTAGCAAGAATTCCATCCTCCACATCAGCTCCGATGGTAATGGTAGTGAGTCCTGCCTCTCGCTTGATAGAGGCAATAGCATTTGTGATATTTACATCGAGAAGATCTCCGAGTCGATACACTTTGCCCGCATAGGTAAATGTGTGCGACATAACTGCATCGGGATCGACTGTCTTGGTAAACTGAGCATACTTCACAATGATATCCAGATCTTCTCCTTTGTCTGAGATAGTTCCCACATTAACTCCATTCAGTGCGGTTGTCATCTCACTTACGACAAGAGACGGAGGAATGCCGAGTTCCGTAATAGAGTCTTTTTTGAGCTGGAATACGAACTGACCCGGAGTTTCTCCCGAAGAATTCGTTATATTTTTTACCCCCTCATACGAGCGAATTTCTCTCTCGAAGTCTTTTCCGGTCTTAATGAGCTCACTGAGTGATTTTGGTGAATCTGCAATAAGTTTTACCGCTACCGCAAGACTTGCTGGAGGTCCTCATTCTCGGACCTTAGAAGCAACGTCGTATCCTTTGCTTCGAATGGTATCAAAATCTTTTAAGAGCTTCTTATCAAAGTCAAAAACAGACATTCACCCAGAAGCCTCACGCTCTTTGAGCTTCTTTAGTGTTACCTGCACAGAAAGCCCAGCATCGGAACTATTCTTCACGTCCTTCGTCTGAATCTCATAAAAGTGTATGTCCTCGTATTTGCTCAGTATCGCTACCAAGTCAGGCACAAGTTCATCCAAGGACTCAATTCGTTCTCCATTTGCCCCCTTTATAGAGTACTCAACATACCCATTATCACTCGCAGGGAACAAATCAAATCCTACCAGTCCTGCGAGCGATTTCCCTCAAAAAATAGGGAAAAATGAAAGAAAAAGAAGAGCTATCGGGACAAATATACTGAGCCTTCGGAGTTTCGAATTTTCCAGAAACCGCGTAAGTTGCTTTTTGTACCAAACAGTACCCGCATGAATCAGGCGGAGTCGAAGTGGTCGTTCTGATTCAATCATTTCTTGCTTTCCTTGACGCTCAAATGCAAGAAGCTGCTTCTCTGCCTCGTCAGCATATTCAATTGCCGTATCGTCATGCACATAGGTTCGTTGCTTCTTCACGAACAAGAGGTATAGAGCACTATTGACGGTCAAAGCAAGAACCAGTCCACTTGCCAAGACCCCAAATATCGTAATCGGGATATAGGCAAGAAATTTCCCGAGAATCCCCGGAAGTACCATCATAGGAACAAATGCCACAATGGTGGTCATAACCCCCGAAATCACCGGTACTCCGTATTCCCGCAAAGCAAGCATAATGGCGGTTCTTGGCTCATATCCGACACGGATTTTTGCAGAAGCTGCCTGTACGATAACAATGATGGTATCAACCGCGATACCAAAAGAGAGAACCAACGAAAAATTCGTCAAAAAGTTTAGCGAATAGCCGAAAAAATTCAGAAGGAGAAAGGTACACAAGAATGCGAGCGGCAAAACGAGCGTAGCAAACAACGAATCTCGAAATCCAATAAAGAGCCACATAACCACAAATACGAGCACCAAAGTCACTATAGCTTCTTGGGTAAGCTCGGCATAATCGTCCCCGATGATATCAGCCTGATCGGAAGCATATGCTACCGCTACATCTCGGTATTTTTCTGTGGCAAGCTCAGAGTTGATGAGTTTTTTTGCTGCCTCACTTGCAGCAAATATGCTCGCTCCCTCATTTTTATTGAGCGTGAGTGAGACCGCTTCTTGGGCTATGGATCAAGGGAAACCAATTCGTGTAATCGTTTTCGTTGAGCGATACCGTTCAATTTTTGCAATATCTCCGACACGAACAATTCTTCCTTTTGGAAGATTGAGTGGGACATCAAGGAGTTGTTGCGCATCTTCAAATTTTCACTCAAGTCGGAAGTCGTAGTTTCTCTCCCCTACTCAGAAGTTTCCAATCGGAGCATCCTGATGGTAGGACCGAATGGTATTGGCTACATCGCTTATAGTGACTCCAAGGCCTTTAAGTACCTCTTTATCTATAACAAGTCGAATATCGTAGTTCAGTTCAGAACCATAATCCACCTTCTGTGTTGTAGGAAGAAGAGCAAGCTTATCCTTAAGATCCGCTCAAAGAATGCGAAGTTTATCGAGCGATACTGACCCTTTTGGAGAGTAGAGATTTGCAACAAACACAAGATTTGTTTGAGATTTAATCTCAAGAACATTTGGATTTTTTGCATCTTTTGGAAGCACAACTCGCCCAATATTGTTACGAACATCATTGATATACTTAGCAACATCCGTCTCTGGACGAAGTTCAATAGTAATCGAGGAGATTCCCAGTGAAGAACTTGAGGTAATCTTTTTTGCTCCGTCAATATCCTTGATTTCCTTGTAGAGCTTATCGGTAATCAGCGAGTCGACATCGATAGGATTTGCTCCTGGATACGCAGTAGAGAGGACAACCGTTCAAAATTTGATACTCGGAGAAGATTCCTTGGGGATAGCGAAGAGTGCTCCAATTCCCAATACAATAAGTGCGAGTACCAGAAGAAGACTAATTCTATACTGACGAACCCAAAAACCGAGAAACCCTGACTCATGACGAGTCCGTAAATCTTGAATATACTGAGGAATATCTTTCATAGAAAAAATGGTGAGCAGGAAATCGTATCTCTATTTTGCAGGAGTCACTTGAATCTTTGATTTCTTCGGATCAAAGTTACTCGTGTTGCTTGTCACTATCTGAGTATCTTCTGAAATGGAAGATATAATTTCAACCTGTGATCCAGCAATTCTCCCAATCTGTACTTCAACCGGAAGAAGCTGACTTCCAGAGAGCGTTTGAATTTCTGCTTTTTTATCAGATATTACTCGAACAATATCAGTAGGGATTACTGGGTTTTGTGTTGGGAGCTGAAGCTCAATAGTAGCCACTTGTCCTAAGAGAGACGGGGTTTCTGAAACAATGATTCGAGTTGCGTACAGGAGCGTATCTGTTGCTACTTGCGATACCCCGACGATAGTTCCGGTATAACTTCGGCCTTCTTATATTACCTGCTGTGTTTCTCCTACTTTCAGAAGTGGCACAATAGCTGCCTCAACCTCGAAGGTAATCTCTGGATTCTGGTTTGCCATCTCTATCAACAAGGTTCACTGAGATACATCCTGTCCCACACTTGCAGAAACACGAGTAATAGATCCATCTATAGGAGCTCGAATCGAGAGCTTATCAAATTCTTCCTGCGCTTGCGAAAGACCCAAAGAAGCATCCGATTCCGTAAGACGGAGTCGCTCAAGAGTGAGCGCTTTATTTTTGAGCGCTGTATAATAGTTTGCCTGTGCCGATTCGACCGCTAATCGACTTGTGGTAATACTCTGCTCATTTGCCGTCTTGATTTTTTCAAGAGAGATGCCCGACTCAAACTCGGAGGTCTGAAGTTGGCGCTTCTGGACTTCAATATTTTTCTCTTGTACTTGGAGTGTGGCAGCGGAAGAGGCTTCATTATTTTTGTAATTGGCAAGGAAGGAAGAAGCACCATTTCGGAATGTTACCCAAACGTTCTCGAGTCCAGACACTTCTGATTTATAGCCATTATTCACCGCAATCAAAGCGTCGAGTTGAGATTGAGAAAATTCAGCGCCAATCGAGGAGTTCTCCAAATATCGAGCTGTCGTATCGAGATACACCTTAATTGCCTTGTACTGTTGTGCGAGACCATCAAGCTGAAGAATCAGATTTGATTCATTGACTGGTACTGCGGAAATACTCTCGAGAGCGGTTGCTCACTTCTGCAAATCATAGTATGCAAACTCAAGAGTCGGACGAATAGTACTTGATCCCAGAAATCTTCGAATGTTTATATTTTCGGATTGGAATTTCGGGGTGATTCCATAGAGTCGGTCACCCTCAAACAAAAGCTTATTATAGAGCTTCTTCAAGTCAGAAAGTGAAGTCTGGAAACTCGTATTATAATTCAACAGCGTCTGTGCATTTGAAGTACGCAAGTTTTGGTAATCTAATTTTGATTTTTCTAGGCTTGCCTGAAGTTGTGCAAGAGTCACATTCGCATCCGATGAATCTCGATTCAAATCAGACTTCTGTGCATCTCGAAGAGCTTTGGAGAGATTATTCTCCGCATTGGCTTGAGCGGCTACATAATCACTTTTTGCTCGCTCCAGAGCAATGGAGGCATCTTGAATCGATTTATCCAAAGTAACGGTAGTAGACTGAAGCGTGTTTCTCGCACTGGAAACCGCATTCGAGGATTGAGAAAGTCGAATATCATAATTTCCTGTCGTATCCTTCAGTCGAACCAAGACTTGTCCTTTTTTGACGGACATTCCCTCTTTTACCAACACACTTTCCACCCTTCCTACTCATTGGGAGGTAAGGGAAATGGTAGAGCTCCCCACTAGTCGGCCTGTTTTGCTCACCGTATAGGATTTGGGGAATTGTTCCAGTGATTGTGCAGAGACAGAAAAAGGAATTGCCTCTGGAGGAGTCTGAGTGTCAGTTGGTGCTCCACAGGAAACAAGAAGAAATGAAAGGAGTGTTACGGAAGCGATACTATGTTTCATATAAAGAAAGAGAGAGATTATGCTTTAGAAGAGGCTATTTCTTGGCGCATGTATTCCATGAATTCCTCAAGATCATCCATTTTTATCATACCGATGGCTTTGCCATACTTCGTAAGAACACACAGAGAGTCGCCTGGGTGAATATCGAGGGATCGCCGAACTTCGCTCGGGATAACAACCTGCCCTTTTGTACCAACTACAACAGAGCCATACATCTTGACAGATTGACAGGAATCAAGGGATTCTTCAGCGGAGGGAGAGATGGTTTGAGAAATCATATAATTTTCCAGTGAAACATCATTCACTATACGAAGTATGAAATGTATGTCAAAGTTATCTCCTCGATACAGAATTCATCATGAAACAAAGAATGGAAGCGCTGTTCAAAATAAGTTTGACATTTTCATTTTAGTAGACACAATCACCGCGTCTCCAAAATATAGAGGCAACAAGGCCCTTTAACCTAAAGGGCGTGCAAAAACCAAAACAGAGGTCGTACATGACAGATGCAGTAATGACAGTAACCCGAGTGAGCGGAAACCAATACGGTGGAAGTGCACGAGGACAGAAGGTGATTCAGACCACCATTTCCGCTTGGCAAACTCCGGAAGTAGCGAAAAAAATCGCTGCCGCGAAAGCACCAAGCAAGCCTGCCCAGCAGACTTCTCGACCGCTTACCGAAGCTCGAGTGGAAAAACTAGGAGAAGCATGGAACAGTCCACTACCTCGCGATACCGCGAGAGCCGTGATGGATCTGAACTTTGCCCTCCGCCGCTGCGGATAAGAATACGGTTTTCCGTTATTCTTGTCCGCTCACAAAAGCTCGCCGCATGGCGGGCTTTTTCGTCTTCTTCGTGTGAAATTTTCTGTTGTTTTTTTGTTGGCTGTTTGCCTTTTTTCAGTTCATCGTATACTCGGGCACATGACTAATCTCGCCTTTCTCACGCTCTGTATTGTTGTTGCCTTTCTCACTACCTTTGCTCTTATTCCTTGTTACATCAAGTTTTTATGGAAATACAAACTTGGCAAAACTATCCGCCAAGAGGCGCTTATAGGCAAGGCAACCGAGTTTGCAAAGCTTCATAAAGAGAAAGCATGAACTCCAACCATGGGAATGGCGATTGTACTTTTTTCTGTCTTTCTTCTTGTAGGAATAACAGTCTTGATTCAGTGGCTCTCTCCCCAGCTTCAGGAATGGTTTGGATTCTCACTCAAGTACTCCCTCTGGAATAGAAATGAAACCTATCTCTCCCTCTTTACTCTCTTCACGGTTGGGGCGATAGGTTTGGTAGATGACTACCTCAATATATTGGGCATAGGTCGCACAAAATGACTTTCAGCAAGACTGAAAATGTTCCTTCTCCTTTTTTTTGCCGCACTTGGGGCATACTGGTTTTACTATAAGCTTGGGTTTACTCATGTACATATCCCCTTCCTCGGAAACCTTGACTTAGGCTGGCTCTATATTCCTCTCTTTGTGCTGGTAATTGTCACTATGGCCAATGCGGTGAATATTACCGATGGGCTGGATGGGCTTGCTGGAGGACTTCTGCTATTCAACTATGCTGTGTATGCCTTCATCTGTTACAACAAGGGACTCTTTCTTCTTGGAGCACTCTGCATGCTCATTGTCGGAGGATTGATTGCATTTCTTTGGTTCAATATCAAGCCTGCCAGATTCTATATGGGGGATGTCTGAGCCTTAGCGCTTGGAGCAAATCTCGCCATTGTCGCGATGATGACCAATACGCTCATTGTGCTAGCGATTATCTCCCTCGTGTACGCTCTTGAGCTTTTTTCGGTGATTATCCAAATTGCCTCCAAAAAGATTCGAGGGAAAAAGATATTTCGAATTGCCCCATTTCACCATCATCTTGAAGCAATCGGATGGAAAGAAGAAACGGTTGTCATGCGATTCTGGCTGGTAGGAATGATTCTCTCATCTATAGGACTCGTGGTGAGTTTGATTTCAAAATAAAATCTCAAGATATAAAAAAACATCCTCTTGAGAGGATGTTTTTTGGAAGTTTTAGGCAGAAAGTCCGAACGAATGTCCAGTACCAATGCCATCTTCATCTGGGGTAGGGGTAGCAGAAGCAGCAGATGCATCCTTTGGTGCAGGAGATGGAGCCGCTTTTTGGGCTTGAGGAATGGTGGTAAGTGATCCTACTGATGGGTCAACATATGTTGGCAAGTCACTTCCTAATGAAAATACTGGCTTTACTTTTTGGGCTCGCTCTTTTCTGTCTTGATCAAATGTTAGTCTTCGTCCCTGTCAAGGGTACTGAGCACGATTAGCATTTGCCACATCTGGAGAAAGAATTCCTGAGTCGCTGGTACCATCTCCAATTCCATCATCTTTCTTCGCAGGAGGAACGTAGGCCGGAACAAACTGCTTCTTATCAACGCCAAGTTTCTTCAAAAGAGCATTTACCGTATTTGGTCCAACTGTTCCATCTGGAGAGACTCCGAGGGCTTTTTGGAGAGATTTCACATCTTTCGCTTCGACAACTTCTTTTGGAAGTTTTGCCGAATTTTCCTTAATTGTTGCCTCAATAGTAGCAATTCTCTTCTCCACCGCCTTCGTCTTAGTTGCTCCTTTCAAAATAGCCAGGACAGAATCTGCAGATGAGCGATCTTTTGATTCTGCTACTGAAGAACCTGCATCAGCTGCAGGTTTTGCATCAACTTTTGCTGCTTGAGCTTGCACCTCTGTTTTGAGCGCTGACTGACCAGTTGCTGCTTCCGTCCGAGCTGCCCCTCCTTCGGTAGCACGACTTGCCTGTACGGCCTTTTCAAGGGTTTCGTAATTCTTGAGGAATCGCACAAGAGCATAATGAATATCATCGAGAGATCGCTTCTCGGCTACAGCGGCCTGATACTCTGCTTCAAGTTTTGCACGATCAAGGTTTGCTCCTGGATTTGCTGTATTATATCGGGTAATATAGGCCCCGATTTCTCCTTCTACCGCACTCTTAGCAGTAGCAAGCTTCACATCGGTAATACGAGCAAGAATCTTTGGATCTTTCTCTTTCTCATATTTCTCGGTGAGATCGTTAAGTTGCTGGATATCCATGAGA
>JAVKLK010000010.1:0-2059 GCA_031539165.1 Patescibacteria group bacterium
AAAACTTTTTTTTTTGGGGTGGTTTTTTTTAACAGTTTTAACAAAATTTTGGTGGGTTTAATCCCCCCCCCCCCCCCCCCCGAAATATACTCGTTTACCATAGATGCAAGGATTGTTCTATCAATAGACATAAAAAATCCCGCTATATCCAACTTCAGATAAAAGGCTGGTTGTGTGAAGTTTTTTGAACATTGGCGGAAAAAACGCTCGATACGACGAATCCCGAACAGCGTCCCTCGTCATTTTCTGCAAGCATAAGAATCATAAATGAATCGCTTCTCGAAAAGCGGTTCTAATGAAGCAATGATTACATGGTGAACAATTCTGTCTCGAAATGCTCCAGCAAAAATTTCTCGTTTTACTGGACGGTTCACAATGAAGGCAATGGATTTCCCTATACGATAGGTTCTTTGAAGAATTTCTTCATACAGACAAAAAAGATTCGCTTCATAGTTCATTTCAAACTCGATAGCACTTCTTGTTTTTCGTTTATTTTTCCGACACTCATAGTAGGCATCGAAGAGAGCTTGAAGTTCCATACATTTCAAAAATAAAACCCCTCTCGGGGATTCCTAATTCTTCAGACAACGGACTGAGAAGCCGTAGGAACGGTGATTGATACGCACCGGGCTCACCTGAGAACTATTCAGGTTCAGACCGTAGCCGTAGGAGCCATTCGGCGAAGCAGTCCAGTAGTAACCGTACGAGCTCTGATTGTAGAACACACCGTCCGCATAATTGCGGTAACCAGCTAGCGGGAGCTTGAGAGTAGTTCTCAGAGATGTGTCGTTTTGCCAACTACTGGTACAGGTAAGAGAAGGATTGATAGACTGGGCAGCATCACACCATTCTTTCTGTGTTGGGACATGATATCCTGAAGCACATGGACCTTGCATGAGCGTTTTGTCTCCAGAAGAAACCGTACTATAGAGTCCAGAGCTTACAGAGGTCGTTGTTCCTCCCCAGAGATTGTTGTTGGAGGAGGTGAGCCAATCGTATGAATTCGTTCCAGAACTATTCGTAATGAAATTGTTTGTCGTATCAGTTGCGACCGGACCCGTGACAACAGAGCCATTTGTCACATCTTTATTTCTTCCCCATTGGTAGTAGGCTCCCATATATGCCTTTTGTCCAGAAGTGGGTCAACCGTTTGCTGTACTGTTTGCCAGCGAAAGTGATTGACTTGTATACGCGGTCGTTGCCCCCACATTACACGCAGCCCATACCTGTCCATTGGTGAGAGTGATATCTGGAGTATCACATCCAGGGTAGTTCGGAGATGTTGGAGCAGGAGATGAACCCCCTCCTGAAGTTGAAGTAGACAAGGCGAGTCAAACGCTTGCATAACAAGAGCTCAAATCCATGCCCCCCGTAAGCGTGAGAGCCCCAGACATGGCAGAAGAAGCAGAAGAAGCGCTAACAAGAGAGAGGCAGGAGTTTGTGATGATAGTTCCAGAGGCAGCAAGAGAAGCGAGAGTAGTACTTCCTGAATACACTTCCTGAATGGGAGTGAGTGTGGTGGAGGTGAGAAATACTCCGAGCTTTACTCCAGTAGCGGCGGCATAGAGAGTGCTATTATCGGAGGCAGCATGCGCGGGAGGGAGGATGCTCGCGAGTTTCTTTTCATAGCCCTTCTCTTCGAAGAAAGCAAGGAGTTGGGCTTTGGTTCTGCTCGCATCGGTGATATAGGTGTAGGCGGTACCAGATTTTGGGTCCTGTCCTCCCCTCTGAACTCCGAGTTTCGGAAGAATATCAGTACCGAGGTATCCTTGTGTGGAGAGCGTGAGAGAACCCGAGAGAATGGTTACTCCTGCAGTAGGATCAGGAAGATCGCCATTCTTCGCCTTGTATGTATCGAGAGCGGAGTAGAAAGAAGTGAGATCAGAGATGCGGGTAGAATCTCTTGCAGAAGTGGAGTAGTCTGAATAGGAGACGAATCAGACGGTCGAAAGAACAATGAGAATAGCTATCACTACAATGAGCTCTACCAGAGTAAATGCACGAGGGGTACAGGAGAAAGAGGCAACATGAGGAGCGATGGAACGAATGGATTTGGTGT
>JAVKLK010000011.1:0-17302 GCA_031539165.1 Patescibacteria group bacterium
CGCATTTCAGCAGCATCTCGCTCGGCGAGGTAGTCATTTACCGTGACGATATGAACAGGATAGCCGGCGACTGCATTGAGAGACGCAGCGATAGTTGCTACGAGAGTTTTTCCTTCACCAGTACGCATTTCGGAAATATTTCCGTCATGGAGCGCAAGCGCTCCGAGAAGTTGTACATCGTAGGGAATCATATTCCATACGATTTCTCTCCCATCTGAAAGGGTGAATGTTTTTCCAGCTATGAGACTTGCCGCTTTCCGATGGAGGGCAAACATTTCATGTTTCACCTCATTAAGAAGGGTCTTTATCTGTTTTACATCCGCAGGGTCTCGAAGATTGAGTCATTCAAACCGTGCTCGTATTTCCCCCACTCGAGTCTGTATATCCGAGAGAGAAAGAGGAGAAATTCTCGCCTCGATTTCTTTGATGGCGAGAAGTTCTTTCTGATAATTCCGGAGCCGTTTTTCTCCAGGGTCGCCGAAGATTTTTCGGATGAGAGAGTCGAGCATTATTTGTTACTAAAGAAACCATCAACTACTTTTCGGTATGCCAAACGCATGCGAATATCTTCGTAGTATGTATCTCATGGAACCAACTTTTGTTTGAGTCGCTCGATAACTTGAGCATTTTGATACTGAGCGATGATACCATTGATTTCGATTTGAATCTCCTCATCAGTTGCTTCTACTTTTCGAATATCTCTAATGGTCTTGAGAATGAGTTCAGCGCTGATGCGTCGACGAGCTTCAGGAGTAATAACCTCTTCTTTGTAGGCTTCTTCACTCATTTTGAGGTGCTCAAGATAGGTCTTCATGTTGTACCCTTGAGATTCGAGGTTTCCTTTTTGTTCTTGGAATATGTTTTGAATCTCTCGTTCGAGAAGATTCTTCCCGATTTCGTACGTGGAAATTTTTTCTAGTTCTACAAGAAGTGCCTTTTCATCAGTTTCTCGAGCCTTTCGTTCCTTCTCGCCGAGAATTTCTTTTCCGAGGATATCCTTAAACCCAGCCATATCAGTTTTCACTCCTCGAAGTTTTTCGATAAACTCTGGGGTCCACTCTGGCTTGTGAGGTTTTTCTACCTTAAAAATCGTTGTCATGAAAAATACCGTTCTTCCTTTGAATGCATCAGAGTGATAGTCTGCTGGGAAAGTGATTTCAAATTCCACAACATCACCAGTCTTGTGACCGATAAGCTTCGCTTCAAAACCAGGAATGAACTGTCCGCTTCCAATAACAAGAGGGAAAGCTTGAACCTTTGTTTCAGGAATAGCTGCTCCTCCTTGTTTCTCGAATCCTTGAGTATCGATAGTTACTCGATCTCCGGAGTCAATCTGCACTTTTGATGCATCAAATCCATCTTCAGAGTGTCCTCCAGCATCATGAAAGTGAGTAAATCGCTTCTCGATTTCTGCTACTGCTTCGTCAACTTCCTTTGGATCAGCTTCTACTTTTGTTTTTTTAATAGTAATCGAATCCATTTTTTTGGCATCGATAGTTACCTCAGGGAGAGTCTCTACCTCGATTGAGACAACGAGTGGATCGAGGGAAGTGATTTTTGTAACAGACCCTGGGGCAATAGGGGTAACTTTTGCAGAATCGAGAATTTTTGAGTAATTCTTTTTAAGATAGGTATCGAGCGCCTCATCTGCAAGGGCTCCAGGACCTACTTCTTTGAGGAGAAGAGCCTCAGGTACAGGAGCTCCCTTTCGGAATCCTTTGACCTGAACTCGCTTTGAAAGAGATTCAAGGGCTGCTTTGCGAGCCTTTTCATATTCAGCGGCACTGTCTTCTATAGTAATCTCATATACACAGAGGGGGAGTTTTTTTACGGTGGTTTTCATGAATATAACGTCAAAAAATTAACCCGCGAATTGTATGAAAAAAGAATGGAAAGGCAAATAAATGGTTCTTAATACTGATTTGAATTTCCGATACTTTTCATTTTTTAAAATTTACGTGAAATAATTATTTTCAATCTCGTTGATAATTCGAGGGTGCAGGGTATAATAACGCCACTCAAATTGCAGATCGGATTGTTAAAAACCCCAACTGGAAAGCAAGAAAACTGAGTAAAAAATTTATTCAATTAAACTATCTATCGCATGGTCAATGGCGAAATCTTCGCAGCTATAGATATCGGAAGCTCCAAAATTAAAACGCTTATCGGTACTTTTACAGAAGACAAAAAACTCCGAATTCTTGGAGTTGGACTTTCTCCATCAAACGGAGTGCGCAAGGGAAACATACTCGATATGGATGAATTCCGAAGAAATGTGGATACTTCTCTTTCTGAAGCAGAAAAGATGATAGGGGAGCATGTAGACTCTATATATCTTTCTCTTTCTGGAGTCACGATAGAGAGTGTTGTAAATTCTGCGATTGTTGCCATTCCTCACGCCGAGGTTACGGAAGACGATGTCAACCGAGCTCTTGATATGTCTCAAAATGGGGTAGATCTTCAGAATCGAACCGTGCTTAAGGTTGTTCCTGAGAGTTTTAGTCTTGATGGAACAGTGGGGGTGAAAAATCCTATTGGAATGGGTGCCAAGAAACTGGAAGTACGAGCGCACATTATTTCCATTGCAGAAAATGTTCTCACGAATGTGAAAAAAGGAATACTCGACGTTGGAGTTGATATTACCGATATCTTTGCAAACGTACTTTCTGCACCTGAAGCAGTTCTTTCTCGAAGACAAAAAGAATTGGGGGTCGTATGTATTGATATCGGAGCCAGTACAACGGATATCGCCGTGTTTGAAGAAGGAGCACTCATCTTCAGTTCTGTGATTCCTCTCGGAGGGGAACATGTTACTTCTGATATCGCCCTAGGACTTCGTATCTCGATTGATCTTGCCGAAAAACTCAAACTTGAACATGCAGATGTAACCTTCTGCAAGGATGAGAAGGCAAAAGACGAAGAAATTGACCTTTCAAAATACTCGAAGACTGAGACGGCAACTATCTCCAAGAAATATCTTTCTGAAATTGCCCGAGCTCGATACTCAGAGATTCTCTACTACGTAAATACCGAACTCAAACGTATTGGAAAAGATGGAATGCTTCCAGAAGGTGCGGTTATCACGGGGGGTGCGGCGAAAATGAGGGGACTTATAGATCTCTCCAAAGAGGTTCTTCGACTTCCAAGTGTAGTAGGAATTCCAGAGGATTCCGACCATATCTCTGGTACATCCATCGGGGATCCTCAGTACTCTGGTATTGTCGGAACGCTTCTTCTTTCTCAGAAGTTTTCCCCTTCCAAGAATCGATTTAAACTCCATGTCTCGTTTGGTGGATTTACTTCATCACTCAAGCAGCTCATTCAAAAAATTCTTCCATAATCCTAACTTTTCACACTATGACGGTCAAAAAATCTGATGACAAACTCAAGAACTTGCTTCGCGGTGATATGCGAGGTGCGGTTGAAGAGATCAATGTGTCTGACTATATCTCTCCTGTAGCAAATATTAAAGTTGTTGGAGTGGGAGGTGGAGGAGTCAACGCAGTGAATCGTATGATTCAGTCTGGTCTTGAGGGGGTAGAGTTCATTGCAGTCAATACAGATGCTCAGGCACTCTTTACTTCTAAAGCAACGGTTCGAGTAAATATCGGTCGCGCAACGACTCGTGGTCTTGGTGCTGGAGCAAATCCTCAGACAGGGCAAAAAGCTGCCGAAGAGTCAAGCGAGGAACTCAAGCAGATTCTTGCGGGGGCTGATATGGTATTTATTACCTGTGGTCTTGGAGGAGGAACGGGAACAGGAGCTGCTCCAGTTATCGCAGAAATCGCAAAAGGTCTCGGAGCTCTTGTTATCGGAGTGGTAACAAAACCATTTGCCTTTGAAGGACAGCGACGATCGCTTCAGGCGGTTGATGGATATGATCGTCTCAAGGAGAAGGTGGATACGCTCATCACTATTCCCAATGACAAGATTCTTACGATTATCGATAAAAAAACTCCTCTTCTCGATGCATTTAATATCGTAGATGAAGTCTTGAATCAGGGTGTGCAGGGTGTGTCTGATTTGATTACCCTTCCATGACTTATCAACGTTGACTTCGCGGATGTGAAATCTGTTATGGAGAATGCGGGATCTGCTCTCATGGGTATTGGATATGGTTCTGGAGAAAATCGTGCTATTGAGGCAGCTCGTGCAGCGATTGACTCTCCACTTCTTGAGCTTTCTATCGCTGGAGCGAAGGGGCTCCTCTTCAATATTACTGGAGGAACAGACCTTTCTATGTTTGAGGTTGATGAAGCGGCTCGTATTATCACTGAATCTTGCGATCCAGAGGCAAATATTATCTTTGGTGCAACAATCAACGAAAACTACACAGGGGAAATCAAGATTACCGTGGTGGCAACTGGATTCAACGAGGAGTCAAATCAACGTCACTATGAAGCTCCACGAATGCAGCAGAGTGGATTTGGAAAGAAGCCAGTACATGCACCAGCAACCTCGAATGCCTTGTTTGGAAATGCGGTTTCCGCTCCTCGCCCTGCGGCAGAGCCAGCTTCAGACTTGGATGTTCCAGCATTCTTGCGAAATAAGATGAAGTAAGAAATTTTTGTTCTGAAAACGCTCCCTCAGGGGGCGTTTTTCTTTTCTTACCTTTTTCTTTGCGTAATCTCATCCTCTCCGCTACAATCCATTTCATGGAATTCGTTATCGTAGATTTGGAGACTTCCGGCTTAGAGCCGAGAGAAGACGCTATTATAGAAGTAGCACTCTTGCGCATCAATCTTGCGGGAGATATTTTAGAGGAATGGCATTCGCTCGTGAATCCTGGCTTTGTCATCTCTGAAGAGATTACCCATCTCACGGGGATTACTCCGGAGCTTTTGGAAGATGCCCCGAATATACGTTCTATCCGTTCTCAAATCCAAGATTTTATCGGGAAAGCACCCGTTATTGGACATAATGTGGAATTCGATATCGGTTTTCTGATTCAAAACGGCATTCAAATTGAGAACCCCTGTATTATTGATACCTTTAAGCTCGCAGAGTTTTTGTATTTTGAACAAAAAAGTCTCAATCTCACGAGTCTTACGGAGGAATTCTGATTTATTCATTCTGATGCGCATAGAGCTCAGGCGGATGTTCTTGCTACTCGATTTCTCTTTCTGCAAGAATGTGCCAGTCTAAGAGAACTTTCAAAGCAGAGGAGTACGCTACTCTCAAGCATAGCATCTCGTGCGGATCACCCGGTATTTTCCTTTGCTGTGAAGATTGCTCGTGGAATGCGTGACGATGATGAGACTATAGAAGATCGCCCTATTCATGTGCGAGCGGTGGATATATTTCCTTGCGCTGAACTCGGATATTTCCCTTCAATCGAATCGGAGGAAACTGCTGAGGAAGCTGAGATTCTTCCATCTTCTGAAATTCTTCAATCTGCCCATGTAGAAGATCGCCCTGAACAACGGCGCATGATGCAGGGTATCGAGACAATTTTTTGAGGTACAGGACATCTGTGTATAGAAGCTCCAACAGGTATAGGGAAAACCTTTGCCTATCTGATTCCCGCTGTTCGCCATGCTCTCATGAAGGGGAAGCAGGTTTTCATATCTACCAATACTAAGACGCTTCAGGATCAAATAGAGAAAAAGGATATCCTCCAGGTTCAGGAATACTTTCAATCGAGTCTTGGTCGCACGTTTTCTTTTCAGAAGCTCAAGGGGAGACAGAATTATGTGAGTATTCTTAAATATTTTGAGTTTTTTGATCAGCAGACATTTTCCTATGAAAGCGCTATATTTGCGATTAAGATAGGTTTCTGGCTCACTACAACTCAGAGTGGAGAGCTCGATGATCTTTCCCTTTATGGAGTCGAATTTTCTCTCCTCGATGAAATTCACGCAGGAGATTTGCGAGTGCTGAGTCCGGAGAATCCCTATCGTGACTTCGAGTTTGTTTTTCGTGCAAGAAATCGAGCCAAACTTGCACACATCGTTATTCTCAATCACGCCCTTCTTCTCTCGGAGTACTTGGAAGATGCAGAAACAGGATTACTCCCAAAAATAGAGACGCTTGTCTTAGATGAAGTGCACAACTTGGAATCCGTTGCAACCGAAACCCTGAAGAAAACCTCTGAGTTTTCGTTGTTTGAAAAAGCCATTTCAGACATTGAGAAAACTATCAAGAAGTTTAATAAAACAAAGCCTCTGGAGGCTTTTGTTACTCCAGAACTGACTCGTCTTTCGGAGTCAATTCTCCTCTCTTCTGCCATGATATTTGAGGGGCTGGAGAAATACTTCCGGGCACTTCAGGGACAGCAGGGATGAGGGTATGGATGAGGGAGATCGTACGATATACTCATTGAATCTCCGTTTGTTCAAACGGAAATCTTTCGTGAAACAGTGCAACTTCATGGCTCTTTATCTGATGCTCTTTCAGAGTTGGAGAGGATTCTTTTTACCGCTCCGAATGCTCTCATGTTTGAGCTCTCTCGTCCCATGACTCGACTCATAGGATATGGGGCTCATATACAAGAATTTCTTGCCTTTCAAAATACGGACCGAATTCGTATTCTTGGAAAAAAAGAGAATGGGGGACTGCGGATTATCACTACTCCGCTTTCTATAGGACCAATTCTCAAGGAAAAAGTATGGAATACCACTCCTTCCGTTGTATTACTGAGTGCGACACTCTCAGTGCAGGGAAATTTCTCGTATATCACGAGAATACTTTCATTGGAAGATTTTTCTTTTGAAGTACTCAAAACGGACTTTGACTATGCAAAACAAGCGTTGCTCTATATTCCTGCAGAACTTGGAGATGTGCGGAGTATTCAAGAAAAACGCGCAATAGAGCTATTTCTTCGGAGTATTCTTACCATCTTTCGGGGGCGGACACTCATGCTTTTTACTTCGTTTGCTGCAATCAAAGATACGACACTCTACCTTGCTCCCGAAATGAAACGAGAGGGGATACAACTTCTTACACAGGGTATGAGCGGGGGGAAGCATAAGCTCGTGTGAGAATTTAAGAAACATGCTGATACAAGCGTATTGCTTGGTACGGATAGCTTTTGGGAGTGAGTTGATTTCCCGTGAAATATGCTGGAGCTTCTCATTATACATAAACTTCCATTTGCCGTTCCGACGGATCCTATATTTATGGCGCGAGGAAGATTGTTTCAAGACTCATTTCGCGAATACGCTTTGCCGATGATGATTCTGAAACTTCGTCAGGGAATAGGACGGCTTATACGGACAAAGTCAGATAAAGGGGTCATTGTTTTGTTGGACAAACGAGTCACCGCAGACTGGGGAGGTGATATTCTTGCCAGTATTCCAGAGGGGATGCCGGTAAAGATGACTCCGACTGAATCGTTCCTAAAGTTACTTCAAGAGTCAAGGGCAAAATTTGCACAGAATACGGAATCGTGATACGATGGCTCTAAGTAACTTGAACACATGGAGCCAACAAACCAATTTATCCCTCCAAAGGAGGAACCATGAGTGGATAAACTTTTTCAGGAGCTTGAGAATGAGCTCGATTTTGGCGAGCAAAAAATGCAAGCCTCTTCTCCTGTTTCCCAAAAGAAGCATCCACTTCAATGGACACAACTCATTCTTGCAACTTTTTTCAAACTTCTTCTTGTAGGAGCGATTATTGCTGGACTTGATGTCACTATCCGAAATAGTGATTCTTCTGAGTGGCTCAAGAGCATCCCTGCATGTTCATACTATGCTCTCGGAGTTGAAGAGTATTCCAATGATTCTTGCCACACATACAGTGAAATTCAAACATCTATTACTGATGCAAAACAAGCACTCGAAAAAGAGCTTGGTATTAATCTGGCAATTCTTGTTCCCAAGAAGACTCAGGTTCAGAATGTGCTCAATATGCCAGAAGTTCAGTTTATTCTGCAGAAAACAGGAAATACACGAACTTCTATTGTGGAGGCAATGACTCGCTTTAATGAAATCAAAAATACTACTACTTCTTTCCGAGGGGAAGATATTGAGTGTACTAAGCTTACGGTAAATGAAAAAGGGGAACTTTTGGCAACTTGTGATTTTTATGGATTCTGAATTGCTGGAGGAGGAGATGTTTCAAGTTCATCTCGTGCTACTGCTCTTGCTTTCCTCGAGAAACTCAACGACCCAACTTCTCGATTTGAACTTGTTGAGCAACCAAAAAGTCTAGAAATAGAAAAATATACAAGCACGGATTTGGGAATCCGCTCAACGTTTGCTACCAGAACTACGTTGAATCTCCGCTTGCGATACGTAGCCCCTAACCGATTCTAAGTATGCAACCACTTGATTCTAAAAAACGAGCTTCTCTCGTAAAATCCATTACTTTGCATGGAATTTCAAGCGCGCTGGTGCTTGCGGTAATTTTTGGGTATATCGTCCCTGCATACTCTGAAATTTCCGAGAAGGTTTCCGGTCTCAATGAACTGAATGCTTCGTACCTTTCTTTGAAGCGCGATGGAGTCGATGCAGCAGGATACCAACTTCTCGTTTCCAAATATGCAAATGTAAAGAAACAACCGGGAGAGAAAACGGATACTGCCGCTTTAAATAAAGCGTTGAAAAAAACAGACACGAGTGCTGAATACATCGACTGGGTGAAATCAGAACTTTCTAAGCAGTCAAGCTTAGATGCTGAGATAGAAATGAACAATGCGATTATAGGAGGAATTGTTCCAACATATTCTGATGCCTCTCAAGATGTAAAGGATGCCTTTGATAAGAATCGTATCTCTCTTGGACAGCTTGTTCGTTTTGTAGAAAATGATCTGCTTAAGAAAAACAATCTTGAAAGTTTCTCTCCTATCGGATTCGGAAACCTCACTTTTGATAGTAAGGGGAATTCCCTTGTAAATATTGGAAGCTACAAACTCACTCTTGATATCAAAGGAACGAACAAAAATCTTACCGCACTTGTCCAACAGATTCAGTCTTCCGGGAATCTGGAACTGAAGAATGGGAAGCTCGTAGATCCAGAAATGAAGCTTATTGCAGAAAGTGGATCTGGAACTTCTTCAGGGCAAATTTCTGGGAGTGAATCAAAATTGGATAATCTTCTCGTAAGTATTGATACCATTCGATTTGCGAGTGCTCTTGATCAATCCGATAAGGAGAATCGAGCAAATGTTACTCTCGTGTTGTATGTTCGAGCTCGAAGCTACAGTGATTTCATTGCCATCCGCTCTATTCTTGCTGATAAGATTAAGAAACTATCTGCGGATATTACAAAAGCATCGGAGATGTGTGCTGACGCAACTTCTGGCGACTGTAAGAACGAAAATATTTATGCAGCAACTCAGGCGATTCGATCTATCCAAGACTCAGCATCAGCCTTGAGTAAGAAAGTCCAAGATGCCCTTAAGAATTCGACCATCCGAGACTTGAATAGTGAGTTTGATACCCTGTTCGCTACCTATAATTCATACAAGACCCTCAATGACTTGTACATGAAGAACAGCGCTATTATTGAGAACGTAAAGAAAGAAACCGCATCTTCCAAATAATTTGCACCATGACAGCTCCAGCTATTGAATCGCTCAAGAACGAAGTATACAAGGGAGATAATGCTCAACTTATCTGTAATTTGATTATCTCTGGTGCAGTTTCTCTTCAGAGTTCTGATATTCATATCGAGCCACTTTCTCACTTTGTTCGAATCCGATATCGAATTGATGGAGTACTAACAGAGGTGGTTGAATACCAACAGTTCCTTCATTCACAGATTGTTGCTCGATTCAAGATTCTTGCGAATCTCAAGATAGATGAATCTCGAATGCCACAAGATGGACGTATCTCTACAACAATCGACGAAAAATCTCTTGATTTGCGTATCTCAACCCTTCCGACGGTAAATGGTGAGAAGATTGTTATGCGTATCGTAGATAAATCGAAGAAAATCCCTGAACTGGACGCTCTTGGAGTTGAAGGAATCAATGGAGAGAGACTCAAAAAAGCAATTGCTCTTCCGAATGGGATTATCCTTACCTCAGGTCCTACAGGATCGGGAAAATCTACTACACTCTATTCTTGTCTTTCTCGCCTCAATACCCCAGAAGTAAATATTATGACTCTGGAAGATCCGGTTGAAAACACGATAGACGGAGTTTCTCAGAGTCAGGTGTTCCCTGATATTGGATACACGTTTGCTTCAGGACTTCGAACAGCGTTGCGACAGGATCCAGATATTATCATGGTGGGAGAAATTCGAGACAAAGAAACGATAAATATCGCCATAGAAGCCTCTCTCACTGGTCACCTCGTACTTTCTACGATCCATACCAATAGTGCGGCAGAGACGCTCACGCGAATCTTGAATATGGGTATTCCTGCCTACTTGCTCCCTGCATCCATCAATGCGATTATTGCACAACGACTTGTGCGTAAGCTCTGTCCGCATTGCAAGAAAGCGGTTCCCGCGGAGCAACTCAAGCCCGATATGCAGGCACAGGTGAAACGGGCCATTTCTCAGACTCACAAAGATGAGCTTATCCAGCGTGTTGGACTGGAACGACTCTCTGCCCCAACATTTTATGAGCCAGTTGGATGTGATACTTGTGGAAATACGGGATACAGTGGGCGAGTCGGTATTTATGAAATTATGGAGATTACCCCTCCCATAAAGGAGTCGATTATACGAGGGGAATCGAGTGTGGTAATTAATACAATCGCCATTCAGAACGGCATGATATCTCTTGAGCAGGATGGTGTTATGAAGGCTCTTTGCGGACTGACTTCTCTAGAAGAAGTCTATGCCGCAGCGAAAGAAAATTAAATCATTCTCATGGAAGAACTCGTCATACAAGATACCCAATCGGGTACACAAACACAAAAGCAGAAAACAGAGTTTTCTCTTGAAGCGATTGATGCTTGGCTTATTAGTAAGCAAAAAATCAAACTCAAGCAGAAGGTTATCTTTTTCCGACTTCTTGCCACAATGGCAAATGCGGGACTTCCTATTCTCAAGTCCTTAAGCATTCTTGAGAAACAGGAGAAGGCACCAGTAATGCAGCGTGTTTATACAAAGATTCTTCAAGATATCAAAGGAGGAAAGAATCTCTCTGCAGCACTCCGTACATTTGATGGAATGTTTACGGATGCAGAAGCCTCAATTATCGAGTCAGGGGAAAAAACCGGACGCCTCAATATGGCCCTCGTGCAACTGGCGGATCAAGTAGAGAAGGTGGATAGCATCACCAAAAAAATTAAAGGAGCTCTCATCTACCCATGTGCCATCATTGTGGTAATGTTTGCATCTATTACAGTCTTGATGACCATGGTTGTGCCGAAATTGGTGGAGCTTTTCGGGGATCGAACGAAACTGCCACCGCTCACACAATTTCTCATGTCTACGAGTGATTTCTTCGTGGGATATTGGTGGGCTATGATAGGAGCATTTGTCATCGCGTTTATTCTCGTTCTCTTCTGGAAACAAACCGAAGAAGGTCATTTCCGATTTGATGCTATTATGCTTCGGATTCCGATATTCGGAGCCGTACTTCGCAAGGTAATTCTTTCGAAATTCTCACGGGTGCTTTCCAATCTTCTCAGCAGTGGTATTTCTATTGTTGAATCACTCCGCATTGTTTCTGAGGTAGTAGGAAATGAAGTCTATCGACAGCGTATTCTCATTCTTCGTGAGGATGTGAAACGATGAGTAAAAATCGGAGAGAGTTTAGAAGATGATACGCTTTTCCCTGAAATGCTCGTTCAAATGATTAAGGTAGGAGAAGAGACAGCGAAGTTGGATTCTATTATTCTCAAAATTGCAGACTTTTATGATGAAGAAGTTGATACGACCATTAATGCTATCAACAAGAGTCTGGAGCCAGTTATTATTGTTACCATGGCGGTAGTTGTTGGATTTATTGCAGTTGGTATTATGCAGCCGATTATGAATCTTTCCGACACGATTGAAAATAAATAAAGGATAACACGAAAAAAGCCCCCCGGAGGGGGCTTTTTCAAAGGGCTCTCAGGAGCCAATCACGGAATTGCTTCCGTGATGGCCCAAGAGAGTGGATCACATCGCTTTGCGGTAACGATTCGGAGCCGAGGGGCAACGTTCGTTGAACGCCTCCCAGAGCTCGTAGGCATCACCCACAACGCGACGTATGAACGACCAAGTGAGAGTCACAGGTGTCAGTAGGCTCACCAGTACCTCACCAGTTCGTTCCAGAACACGCATGAATTTGCGTTCTGCTTCGGATTCGAGCTGCTCAGTGTTTTGCATCAAACTTGCTTCGTGCACCATCACTGCTTCTGTCTCGATGGATTTCCCACGAAATTCCTTCAGGTATCCGTCTTGTCGTGCCACATAGAGCACGGCTTCAGGACTCCAGCCCGCCGCAATTTTTTCGCGGAAGCTGGAGGTTATCGGACGATCGGGGAGGAACCCACACCACCAGATAACACGACCCATTGGAGTGCGCAGGAGGGACTCTGTCTGATTGACCACTTGTATGGTTTTTGCACGCTCGAGGAATCGATCAGCGCCAGCAACTTGCATCCAGAAACGCAGCGACGACCAAGACATGTCTGGCCGACTGCAATTCTCTGGCCAGAGTTGCTTGTTGCGATACAGCGCCCGGGCGATAGCTTTGCCAACAGAATCCGCTTTTGACAGCGATTCGCCAGTCCAGTGCCTCCACCACTCTTTCATCGCCTCACGGCGAGGATTTTTCACGGACACCCATGCGAACATGGCTGCTGTGGCAAGTATCAATCCTCCGAGGAACCAGCCTGTGTGAGCACGCTGGCTTTCGGAAAGTATCAACAGGACGCACAGGCCATATCCCAGAACACTCATGCTCATGAGCCACCTGGAGACCAGGCGGGCATGCTTGATACGTGCGGTGAGCGGTTTGCTTTCTCGATCGGTTGATTTGGCAGCCGAAACTGCTGGACCAACTGTCACGATTGCAATTGCCGCCAGAGCAACGAGTGTGGGGAGGGCTTCGAGGAAGCTTTCCCAAGCTTGCCCGAGCAGTGTCAGCAGGGTCGTGAGCCATTCAGGATTTCTCAAGAATGCCTGTACCACATCCCAGCCGATTGCTGTCGGCAGAGCAAAGCTGAAGAATTTCCCGAAGAACGGGATTTCCCACGGCTTGTCTGCCTCATGAGCAACGAACATGATTCCCCAGATGACTGCCACCCACATGCCTGCAACATGGCGAGCTTCGTGGATGAGCATCAATGCCATGGTGACCACGACGCTTAAAGCAGCCCCGCCCACTATGGCCCCAATGCGTTTCCAGAAGTTGACATCGAACGACGTTTTGTTCAGCATATGTGCAATGCCTGCTAGTGCTCCCAGTACCAATGGAACAGCTGCCAGCACTCCGAAGAGCCAGACAAATGGTCCATACGACAGTGCCGCAGCGATACCGAAGACGGGTGCCCCGAGTATCAGATACGTCCATGCCAGCATCGTGAACCAGAAACCGGGGCAGATGAATGCTCCGAGTTCCACAGTTTTCTCGGTATTCCACAGGATGTTGGACCGGAGTTTCCGGTACGCGAACCAGTAAAAACCGAGAGCCTCATGATTGACTTCAAACCCTTTTTCGGGGTCGTTGTCTAAGAGTTGTCGTGAGACACTCGCATTTTGGCGGGCATCGGATGACTCGCTCGGGTAGAGCGGGAAACCGAGACCCATTCCCAAAAAATCATGAGCGATGGCCGGCGCTGCCACGTATTTTTCCAGAGCATCGCCTTTCGCACCGATAACCCCCCAGACCTTGTTTCGCCTCCCCTGCGTGAAGCAGGGGAGGGCGGTGATATCAACGCCCTCGTTCAATAGGTCGAAGTGATTTTACAGCGAGTGGAATTGCTGAGGCGTCATACGGCGTAAGCAGGACTCGTAGCCCGAGAAATCCGTATTACTCCAACGGAGCCAACGCCGCCATACGGGCGTGGGCATCAGAACGATCATTGCGACCGTCCGCAGGAATGGATTCTGGCTCAAGCGCAGCACTTCTGTTTCTTTCTGTACCTAGGCTTGAACGTGTTTGTCCGCAAGGGACTCACGTTCGCGCCGGATCAAAGAGGTGTGAGCTTCAAGATGCTCAAGGATGCGAGTCTTCCCCAATGTCTGTGCTTCGCGAAGCACATTCCATGCGGTAATGGCTTCGCGAAGAAGTACTTCTGGAGAATCCGCACCTTCGAGATCGAAAGCGGGGTTGCCTTGCTTGTGACGAAAATGAGCTCGCTCCAAGTGTCCGGCAAGAGATTCACTGGCGTACCAGTGAATCTCTTGGAGTGGCGTCGAAAGTTCGGCCTGTTGGGCACGAACTTCTTCTGCAAGCTCCGTGAGAATGTTAACGATCACGGCCATGAAAGGCCTCCTTTCTTTGTTTCCCTGCACGAAGTGTGCAGATTGAAACAATACTCTCCAAAAGGCGAGTATTGTCAATTGATTTTAAATATTTATTATTAATTGTTTATCCCTAGGCGAGGGCTATTCTTTCAGAGATGCTCTCTTTTGTTTTTGCTCCTGGAACACTTTCATTGAGCGTGGCTCGTTCTGCCTGTTCTGCTGCAACGTGTTGTTGCTGAAGTGCAAGGCGTTCTCCTTGTCGCTTTGATTGCTCATTAAAGGCTCGTTCAAGAGAGAAACGCTCAAGAAGTTTCTTTCGAAAATCGAGAAGTGCCCTTTCTGCGTTCTGTGTTTCTTTTGCTGATGTTTCTCCAATCTGTCATTTTGCGAGTGTTCCGTTGAGTTCTCCACTTACGGCAGAAAAAGTCTTTTCTAGCTCAAGTGTCGCTGCCTTGAGCGCTGCCTCACGCTCCTCCTTTTTGGGTATTTGGAGGGCTATCTCTACTTGCGTTTGATAGTTTTCCATACCGGTGGTCCACTGAGAAACAAGACGCTTCTGTGCCTCAGGTGCGAGGGAATTCAGGTTGGTATCAAACTGTCACTGCATCGTGTCTCCAAGAGTCCAAGATGCAGATCCTCGAAGGGCTCGTCCCACGGAGACCGTATCTGAATCTCCAAAAATCTTCTCGGATTCATTGCGAACCGCTTCACCAGGACTTTTTCCAGCAGCTTCAGTGCTTAATTTCGCGTTTTGTTGCTCTTCGGCTGTTTGATTCTCAAGAAGTTCGTTCTTTGAGGGGGTATCGTATGAGTACTTTTCCATAGATGTGAGAGGAAGGGGTTTTCCGTTATTCTCCCATATATTCTCTGCGAATGCAAACTTAGATACAAATCACAAACTCCCCTCGAGGAGCCTTTGTGGCGAACCGTTGCCGTACTTCACTGATGCTTCCTCGTGAAAACTCTTCAAACATCTTTGTGATTTCTCGTCCAACTACTACCGGCATCTCTGCTCCAAAGACCCCCTCGAGATCCTCCAAGGTTTTGGATATTCTATGGACTGATTCATAGATGACTACCGTATGTTCTTTGTTTTTGAGACTTTGAAGGAGGGTCTGGCGTCCTTTTTTGACGGGAAGAAAACCGAGATAGGTGAAATGATGGGTAGGAAGTCCAGAACATACAAGGGCTCCGAGGAGTGCTGATGCACCAGGGATAGGGGAGACAGAGATGCCAGCAGCAAGAGCTTTGCGCACCAATGAATATGCAGGATCTGAGATTCCAGGAGTTCCCGCATCGCTTGCAAGCGCAATCGTATTTCCCGAAAGGAGGAGCTCTACAATATAATCTTCCCGATCATTCGTTGAATGAGAATGATAGGAAAGAAGTTTTTTTGCCTCGATGCCATGATGCTTGAGAAGCATACCGGTCGTTCGGGTATCCTCACAAGCAACAATATCTGCTTCTTTGAGAACACGAAGGGCACGAAGTGTTATGTCTTCCAGGTTCCCAATAGGGGTGGATACGAGGAAAAGAGTACCGTTAGAGTCCAAGTTTATCTCGAATTACGTTTACCTCGTAGTACAGATTCTGATCTTTCTTGAGGATAGATTCCAGCTTTCGGCAAGAGTAGAGAACCGCGGAGTGATTTCTTCCGGAGAATATGTTCCCAATACGCTCATAGGTGAAATTCATTTTGTTCTTGAGCAGGTACATGGCGACCTGTCGAGGAATCATGTACTGTTTCTGTCTATCGTCTCCAAGAATGGATTTTTTATCTACTCCAAAGTGCTCGCTTACTGCTGCAACAAGATCATCGTAGGTAGTTGAGGAACTCGAACGTTTGTTCTTTGTGAGTTGAATTCCATTCGTAAGACCGAGACGATTCATTCGTGCGGCGACATTCTCCAGGGTTGGTGGAGTTTCATGGAGTTCGTATTCAGCAATGATTTGATTGAGAATTCCTTCAAGCTCACGCACGTTGGAGTGGGCATTGTAGGCAATGTATTCCGCTACCTCCTGAGGAATGATGAATTCTCGAGATCGCGCCTTTTCTTGAAGAATAGCGAGTCGAGTTTCGAAGTCTGGAGTTCCAACATCTACGATAATTCCCCATTCAAAACGACTCTTGAGTCGAGGTTCTAGCTCAGTGAGCTCTCTTGGCGCTCTATCTCCAGAAAGAATCATCTGTCGTCCAGATTCATACATGATATTAAAGATGTTGTAGAGCATCTCTTGGGTCTGGTTCTTGTTTGCTAAGAATTGTACGTCGTCGATGATAAGTACGTCAATCGCACTGTATTTTTCACGAAGCTTATCGACGGTTCGTTTCTTCACAGATGCTACATAATCTGAGAGAAATCGATCTGCCGTCGTATAGATAATTTTTTTATCCTTGTATCGGGCCTTGATAGAATTTCCCGTACCTTGGAGGAGGTGAGTTTTACCGAGTCCAACATCCCCGTAGATATAGAGGGGGTTATAGGCTGATCCTGGCTTGCGAGCTACTGCTTCACAGGCAGCAAAAGCGAGTTGATTTGAGGGTCCTACGATGAAATTATCGAGACTGTATTTTTCGCTGATGACTCGAGCGTTAATTCCATCGACTTCTTCTTCCACTATGGCTTCTTCTTTTGTTTTCTTTGTAAGATCTTTGTATTCCTTGATACAGTCGATTACAAGAGTGTGAGATGGATTGTCTATATTTTTATCTACCTGGAACTCGATTCCTTTTGTCTCTGGAAATTCTGCTTGTACCGCAGCGAGTACTTCTGCTGAGAATTTGTGTGTGAGATTGTCTCGCATAAAAGCAGACACCACTCCGAGAATTACCACACCCTCAATTTCTCCCAAAAAAGAAATTTTCTTAAAATACGTAAGAAAGTCTTGCTTGCGTATACTTTGAGCGAGAGTCCGTACAATACTCCGAAGAGATTGGATTTCCATGTATCAAAAAGGTAACTTTTGGAGTCCATTAGGTTTATTCGTTTATAGTCCGAAGTCA